>JANPDZ010000624.1:0-5248 GCA_031431735.1 Acidobacteriota bacterium
GTGGCATTTGCTGATAAAACTTGGTTAGTTCAGCGGTGTTGTGTTTAAATGTGCGAGTTTTAATCTCGCCCGTTTGTAAATCACACCAACAAACTGTTTGCTGATGTGGATGAAAATCAACTCCAATGTATAATGGCATTGAGGTTTCCTCCTTTCTGTAAACAAAACAAGAACTTTTTCAAATCAATTTCTAGTTTATGCTAGTTTGGAGAAACCGTCTTTATAACATCAAGCGTCCCCGCTTGCCATGAGCGCGAAAGCGCGAAAATCGCGTTTGCCAGTCTGGTGCCATAAAAATAACAAGGCTTTTTCGCGTCGAAGCGACACTCATAGCAAGCGGGGACGCTTGCGCTCCAGTCATAACCTTTTATTGAGGCATTACGTTCGGTGCAACTTTTTTATTGTCTTTGGGCAACAAAGGGTTATAATCGCTTTTTGAATTTCAAAGAGGAGTTTCTCATATGCGTCAACTTTTTCTTGCGACTCTTTTTGTATGCTTTATTTTTTTCACCGAACCCCGGGCTCAAACCGTTAATTCGGCAAATTTGCTTAAGGAATTGTTGAATTTACCCGCGCCGCCGCCGGACGAACTTTTATCTGATGATGTAAAATCTCCCGTTGTCGTCCGCGATCCGGAATTTTACGATGTCAACCGTGTTCCGCCCGACGATGCGCCGATTGAAGACCTGCTTGCTTATTGGGGCCGACAAAATCAAAATCCAGCCAACACACTGTCGCGTTACAATCTTAAACCGTCGGAAAAAACGGTTGAAAGAATCCTTGAATTTTGCGAAGACAATCCCGGTCTTTTGTATTCATTTTTGAATATTTTTCCGGGCAATCCCAAAACTGCCGAATCAATCAAAAGAAGTTACGAACAATCGTTGCAGGATGAAGAACTGACTTATATTTCGCAACAACTCAGACAATGGCTTACTTACAACAGTAACTTTTATGTTGATGAATTGCTGAAAAAAGCCGAAAGAGTCAGAGATAATGAAAACTATATCGTCAATCAGCGCGAACTTCTGGCATTGGCGCGGGTTGATTGGGAAAAAGCCGCGCCGATTTTGGAAAGGCTCGTCAATGACAGTTCGCAACCTGTTTCCGCGACGCTTGCCAGATGGGCTTTTTACGCCCACGCGATTGAAACGGACAACGATGCCGACATCAACAAGTATCGCCGACAATTGCAGGACACGGTCGAGAACCGAAATCTTTTGCCCGGCAATCGCGATTTAGCAATGGACGCGCTCGTCACTCAGCCAAATTGGGAAGGGCGTGACGATTGGTATATCTCGCTTTTTTCGGATGAAACTCTCTATAAACTCGACCGATTTACCGGACTGGCAACGATACTGAGATTTACGCCGCCCGAAAAAATGGTTCCGGCAATGGTCAAACTCGTCGAAAGCAAAAACCCGGCAGTTCGCAAAGCGGCAATCAAAAATCTGACAAATTATCTATACGAAGCCAATATTGATGCCGTTCGCGCACTTCTTCCGTGGCTCACAAATCCGAATTGGGCCGGCGATGTCGAAGGACGCAGTTCGTTGATCGCCGCCCTTGCAAGAGTTGATTTACCGGAAAGTGTTCCGGGTTTAATTACAATTTTAACGAATGAACCTGAAAACCGGATGGCTGCCGCACAATCGCTGACCAGATACAAAGATGCCCGCGCCGTTCCCGCTTTGAAACTCGCGCTCGCCAACGAAACATCAATCTACAGCCGAAATGTTTTTATCAATGCGATTAGCGAATGCGGCGGATATAGCGACGACGAAAAGCTGTTCGCGCTCGAAACCTATGCAACCGCGATTTCGACACCCGAAGGACTAGAGAAATTGAATAAGGATTTAGGCTATTATGAACAAGACAGCGAGCCGAAAAGAAATGTTCCGCTAACCCTCAGCATCGGCAAATTTGTTGCCGAACAGAATGAACCAAGCGACGGTTTAGCGATGCGCGCCATCGAGCGTTTGAAGTTTTTAAGAAAGTCGAAACCGGCGGTCGCCAATGCGCTTGCCGAAATTATGCGAAGCTGGAAAGGTCGCATAATTTATCTTGAGAGATTACGACAAATCCGCGACGGCGAAGCCGATCTCGAAACAATTTTAACGGCTCTTGCAAGACGCAAGGAAATCCGCGAATTAAATCCAAACGATGTTTTTGCGCTGCGTAATGCGAGCGGCATCGGGCGCGGCATCGGTGTCTGTCTGGCTGAAGAAAGTGCAGAGTTTCTCAACATACTCGGACAAAAAGACGCTCTTGCGCTGACGGCGATGCTCGGCTGTGCGCGTCTGCTTCGCGTCAAATTGCCGGTTACCGAAATCGGTACGTTTTTGAAAAATGCGAACAAAACTCTCGCGATTGCCGCCGAACGCTATCTCGAAACCGAAGACAGTGTCGAGGCGCGTTCCCTAGTTTTAGCCGAGCATCAAGGCGAAGCCGTTATTCTTGGCGCACGACAGGCGTTTATTCCCGATGTCAAAAATGTATATTACAGCGAATCACTCCGAGAACTATTTGAAAGCGTTGTCGGACGCGGATTTTTCCCCGGGAAGTATTCAAATTTAGACAAAATCGAAGAAACGCTTCGCAATGAAATGAAGGCAAATGCTGATTTGCTGGTGGTGTACGCGCTTTTGCCGAACAAGCCGACCGAACAGCAAGTCGTCCGTGTTTTTAAGGATAAAATCACTTTCACGAATTACGAAGACACGGCGCGGTATCGTGAAAAAACTTTGTCCGCCAAAGAATATGAAGATTTTTACCGTCTTTTGATTGATGAGAAAGTTGATTCGACAATGCCTCTTGGCGGTGCTTGCTACGATTGTGTCGCGAATGAATTTGTAATGTTCGGACGCGGCGGCGGGCGGCGTGTATTTTTTGTTGAGGGTTCATTTGAACGCTCACCGATTATAAAAATTATCGAGCAGTTTGAGACTTTCAATCAAGGCAACCTCAAACTTCATTATCTTTTAGCCGACAAAATAAAAGGTCTCGAAGTTTTGCTCGCCGACGATAAATTTGAAGCGCGTTCGGTTTGGAAAAATGGCAACGATCTGCGCGTTTTGGTCGAAGACACCGAAAAAAAAGAAGAGCTTGAAAACGAACTCTTGGAGCAATTTAAGATTGAGAATTCGGTTGAAATTGACCCGGACATAACCGCAGCATATTACGCCGAGCTCCAGAAACGTCGGGAATCACAGGAAAAACGGCGTGAAGAGATTAAATACGCGCATTTCTTTTGGCGCGGTGTTGACAGCGGAAAACTCGGCGAAATTTTGCCGCAACCACTCGAAATGCCGTTTTTGTATGATGAAAATCAGGTTCCCGAAGCAGTCCGGATTAACCCAAACCCGCGTGCGTGGCAAGTTCGTGCCGGAAACTATGAAATTCGCACGGTTTACTCGGAAGAAAGCGGATTATACAAGATCAGCCGGCTTCAAGAACCGGTCAAATTAAAAGACGGCAATTATGATTCCCCGATCGTGACAGCCGACGGCAACTGGGTGATCGCTTCAAAACGCGGCGAAGAATGGCAAGACCCAAAAAGTCTTGTGCGGATAAATATCCAAACCGGCAAAGAATTCCCGGTCAATCTGCCGCCGGCGGATATTTTCGCCCCGATCGCGTTCATTGCTTCGCAAAATAAGGTTTTAATCTACCGCGCAAGGGGCAAAAAATTTTACTACGAAGGTCGCTATGAACGTGAATCTCAAGCTGACGATGACGAAGAAGAAACAAAGCCGATTCAGCCCGATAAAAACGATAAAAACCCGAGTCCGCTAACGCCCGAATATTATCTGCTCGACGCCGCAACCGGCACGACACAAGCGGTCAAAGGCGAATTTCGCCCGCTCGAACAACAAACCTATCGTCCGCTACAAATGACCACCGCACCGAACGAATACTGGGCGGCGATCTACGACAAAAAATTAAAGGAAACGTCAATCGGACGCTACAACACGAAAACCTTCACCTTTGTGAGCGTCACCAAACTTCCTGATATTAAATTAGACAGTATGGATATTTGGGTTGACGAAAAAGAAGCAAAAGTCTATTTCGTTTATGAGACACATCTGCTTGCTGTGCCTCTGCAAAATCCGCAAAAATAAACGGTTTTGTCCTAATCTTGTGGTGCTATATTAGATACCAGTCTCAAAAACGACCCTTTTTGATACTAAAATTTAGATTATGGAAATTTTCAAGAGCTACGACACCGACAAATCTATGCTCACAATTAGAAAATTAAAGCCTTACCTTAAAATAACACCTTACCTTATTCTATTCGGTACGGTTCTGATATTCTCGATCTATTTCTTCAAAAAAGAGACAATAACCAACGAAAAACGATGTACCTCGATTTGTTGGGGATATAGTTTTGAAGTATATAGACCACGCGAATATGCAACTTTCAAAGTTTGGCATTCGTGGCGCATCGATGAATCCTTCAGTTTTCCGATTTATGGCGTAAACCCGAAAGTAGTCGAGCAACGCTGGCTCGAAAACGGAACCGCCTTTTATTTGTATGTCGATGATATAAATACAGATAATTCCTACCGGCAAAAGCAAAAAATGCGCGTCATTTACGATTTTGAAACCGGTAAGATGTATGCGGAAAAATACTCTGCGCATTGGCTCAATTCGACTCTCGAATCAAGGCACGATGAAAATCTGGACTTGTCTGAAACTGAATTTAATCAACTGCTATCTGATTTAGAAAAGTAGGTTATTAAAGCGTCTCAAAACCGCCCTTTTTTGACATAGTTTCGGACTTAATTCTACCCGCCCGTAAACCCTTTATTTGGCATTTATTTAATTGCAAACTGCCAAAAAAAACCGTCGCAAAATCAAAACCTCAAAACTTCCCTACATTTTTGATTTATGAGACATTTTTCAATCACGCTTTCTAAAAGTCAAAATGATACCAAATTGCATTAAAATATGAGGTTCAAAATTACTTTCAAAATCAGCTGTGAGCTATGAGCTGATTTTATGAAACTCATTTTATCGCGCAACTTGGTATAATTATTTTCAGCCCCACAAAATTAGAACGCTTTAAATGTAATGCGTCACTGAAAAGTTATTTTCAAAGAAAACTAAGGATTAGAGACTGGAGCGCGTCTATAAAGACGGTTTCGGTGTCAAGTCGAAAACAGACACATTTCTATTTTCTCGCCGGTTTGGCAAGTATTTTTTGCATCTTGTCCTTTGAAAATTAGTTCTTCGTTCATTTTTGTTA
>JANPDZ010000625.1:0-2649 GCA_031431735.1 Acidobacteriota bacterium
CAGTTTGCCCGGCAGCAATGCACAGCCCAAAGTTAAGTTCGGGCATCGTCAGATGTTCAAAATCACTTTCTCCCAAACATTTCAAAACGTCGAAAGATTCCTTCAAAACTCCGGCGTGAAGTTCGGTTTGCGAAGTCTTGCAGGTCGGTTCGGAAAATTCGAGTTCGAGTTCGGCATAGACGCGCCGGTTGAGCATCTTCCCTGCTCCCTTATCTCCGGCTTCGTATTGACGGACGTATTTCAAATAATGCGTAACGGGCGAAACATTGCCCGATTGAAGCGGGTTTTGGGTTTTCGGCTCGCGTCCGTGCGAACGAAACCATTCGGCGGTTTTGTCGGTAATCCGTTCGAGCTTTCCCGGCAAACCTTTAAAGGCTTCCAGAACCTGATGAACGATTTGATAGGCTTCTGCCATTTGCGTTTTACTCCAAAAAACAAGTATTAAGACTTGGAAAGAAATTGAAAAAACAAGTTTTATTTCTCCATCAAAGCTGTAGAATCAAGCTGTTATTAAAACAACCGGTTTCTTGGCTCTTTGATAACTGAATTTACTTTTCTGCATTTCCGACTGATAAAGCGAATGTTGATGGCGTTGGCATAAACTATGATTTCGGTCGGCAAAGATTTTTACTTTGCCGGAATATTTCCCTCGTTTTCGGATTCGTCTGAATACCAAAACGCGATTTTTACAAATCTCGCAAAAATGTTTCATCCATCACCATCAACAAATATTTACCGGGGGCGCGTCCCTCGATTTAGCAGACTGGCACTTTTTATCCTCGGATTCCATCTGCTAAATTTTCAACAATTCGGAAAGCGAACGGCGGTAGTTGTCCGCTTTCCTTTTGCACCGCGTCTGAACAGCAAATTCACGGGCGCAGGTGCAAAATCAAAACTGGAGGCGGACGGCGGAAATTTAGGAAAAACCACCGTTTTACGCAAACGAGAAAGCATTTCAAAAGAGTTTGCGCCGCCATAAAATTGGTTGGCATCAGGCAGGATTGTTAATACCTGCAACGGGTCGTTTTGCAAAGCCCTATTCTCTTTGGTTATCCATCAAATAGGTTCCGGGTCACTCATCCTTGCGTTAGTGCCTGTGTGTCCTATCCACACCGCCGATGCCATATTTTCAAACTTATAAACCTCGCTTGCGAAGCCAGTCGCAGATAAAAAACAGCAGTTTTTGCAATTTCACTGGCGCGTTATAAACTCTCGGTTTTCTTTTGATCTTCCGCTTCATAATGTTAAAAAATGGGCGATTTTTCGGCAGAGCTTAAAAATCGCCCAAAGATTGAAATTCCCTTCCCTTGCTCGTTCTTCCCTTACTCGTAAAAATCAGGCGGCTTTCTTAAAAACCTTCGGCAGTTCGTATTCCGCGCCGTTTTGCGGTTTCGTTCCGCAGAGCGCGTGGCGAGCTTGCCAACCGGGTCCGCCGCCGATCGGAAACAGATCGATCCAGCCGTGGACTGTGCAGAATTTCTCGCGTTTGATAAAACTCGTCTTGCCGCCATTAACCTCAGTTATTTTTCTTCGTTCTTCACCGTGATACATAAATTTACTCAAAAGCCGGAAACTCGCCGGGTTCACCAAAAATCGTGTTGTAAGTTTCGCGATCGTTGCCAACCGCCGCCATCCGCTGCGCAAATCGCAAATCCTTTTCAACCGATGATTCTTGCGAATAATGGCGGTCAAGCCGTTTTTGCTTTTGCGATTTAATTTTTCGGTTGTTCCAAATTGTTTCGGAGTCATTTTTCATAACATCTCTCAAAACTTGAATCAGTTACCTACCGTCTAGCGTTCCACATTTTTGGAGTCGTTTTTACGCCCGGAAACCTCTGAGATAGCTCGCCGAACTGAATCTACGTCTTACTGATTCAAGTTTTCAAAGATGGCGGAACTTATTCCGCCTCTCTCAAATTTGCTTTCTTGCCGGAACGCGCCGCGCATCGTTGCTTTTCCATCGTCCGCGGGTCAGTCTTAGACATTTTTCACCGCTCGGGCGAATCATTTCCGATTCGCCGCAGTTACAGCGGGAACAATTTCCCGCTGTGTGTTCTTGATGTTTGCAATATTTGCAGTTCATATTCGGTAACCTCCGATTTTGGTTGATTTCGCATCGGTTGACGGCTTCAAGTAAGGCGTGTTGTTAAATTCGTTCAAACCTTTTTTGTCTGCGATAACTTCGCTTGCCAAAACCGCATCGGCTTCGACCATTTCGGCTGTCAGATAGTTTTCCCAAAGCCGTTTGGCAACGCGATGCCAGCATATCTGTCCGTATTCGACCGCGCCTTTGCAATCGCAATATTCGTCAACTTCGTAAATATTCAAAGAGCGTTCCGACAAAACGATAAAATTCCCTTCTTCGTAATTCAGGTAAGGATTCGTTTCAACCGATTTCGCGGCATAACCGATTTGCTTGACCCAATTTTCAACTTTGCGGTTTCCCGGATTTGCTGAAGCTGCACTGATTGCCGTTGCGATAACTTTTGTCCAAATTTCGTAATTTTTGATTTCTAACATTGCTTTCTCCTTAACGATTTATTCGGTTTTTCTTAACCGTTAAAAAGATTGTAAGCTATTAGCTGACCAATTGCAAGTTAAAATCAGCTAATAGCTGACGATTGTGGTAATTTTTTTATTGATAATTCT
>JANPDZ010000626.1:0-3562 GCA_031431735.1 Acidobacteriota bacterium
GCCTTGCCTGCCCGTTCCAGCGAAGCGTCGAACGGCAACGCTTGATTACCTGAAAAGTTTTAGGAAAACAAAGAAACGCAGCCTTTGCTTATCTTAAACTTTTAAGGTGTGCTACGACTCGCGCCTTGTTCTCGCAAAGCCTCGAACGCGCGTTGCAGGCAAGGCTGCCTGCGCTCCCAGATGAACGCGCATTGCAGGCAAGGCTGCCTGCGCTCCCAGCTTACGGATTAGCCAAAATAAACGGTTTAATTTCAGGTTCGCGTCTGTAAAAAACGCGCGGCGTTTGCACACTACGTTCTTCAGCTTTTGCTTTTGCATCTCCGTTGACGTAAAAGATATCGCTTCTGCCTTTGGTTTGTGGGTTGTTTTTCAAATCAACTTCGCGCTGGCGCATCGCCTCGCGCTGAAAAAGCGGAACTTCATTGACCGCAAAATCGAACCATTCGCGTTCCCAAAGCTGTTTGTTTCCGTCTTTATCGGCTTGTTTATTTGTAAAGGCTTGCAAAAGCGAATAGGTCAAAAGCCCGTTTTCGATGGTTTTGTCGCCGATGCGGACGGCTTCAAGCGCGGCTTGCTGACTTTGCGCGGCGGTTAAGATCAACATACCTTTATCGTAGGCAAGTTGCGCAAAACCTTTTGAATTCATCGGAGCTTTGCCGTCGTTTTTCCCGCCCAAAGCCGCGCCGCTCTGACACGCATCAATGACCATCAGAATCTTTCCGGCATCAACTTTTTCAAGATAATCATTGAGTTCCAAATCCGAAATGCTTTGCTCTTCCAATTTTGCCGCGTCGCCCGTAAAATTATGCGGAAGAAGATAAAATCGCTGTCCTTTTGAAACACCGTGTCCGGCAAAATAGATGACGACGGCATCTTCAGGTTGAACGGGCGAGATTTTGGAAAGTTGAGTTTTAACCTCGTCCGAAAGACTTGCAAATTGAGCATCTTTTTCACCGTTGGCAAAAAGAGTGAGTGATTTCAAGATGTTTTCTTTAGTCGCGGATTCGTCAGTCAAAGAAATTATTTCCGTCTTGGCATACTGTTTGAGATTTCCGAGTTTCGCTTGATTGTCCTGCAAAGTCTTCCCAATTTCGACGACATCTTTGACGGCATAATTGAGATTGTAATCCGCATTCTTATATTTATTGACACCAACCGCCAAAACATACAAAGTGCCCTCGCGTGTTAAAGATTCCGCACCATTGACAACCGCCATACTGTCCGAAGATTTGACATCCTGATAATTAAATCCGTAAGCCGTCAATTCATTCTTCCCCGCCGAAATCTGCACATCCGTTTCACAAATCGCCTTTCGCGGAGAATCTTCGGTTTCGGAAATCTGCTGACACCCGTCTTTTTCAGTCAACTGAAAAGCGTTTCCGTTCCAAAGTTTGACCAGCGAACCATTGCGAAACAGACGCATATCTTGGGCATCGCTCGAAGTATCTTCAGAAATTCCCGGACGCGGCTCGGAATTATTGTCGGTAATCTCGACTTTTACTTTGATACTTTTTTTATCCGATGAAAGCGCCGAAGAATCGGTCGCTTTGCCGTCAATCGCCGTGATCTCTACGAACGGCTGACGAATATCAATCTTCGACAAATCCTGCGTCGGCTGTTCAATATTGTTTCCGGCAAAAATATCCTGAAGAAGTCCGGGACGATAAAACTCCTTGAAAAACGCCTCGACGGGAGCATAATTAAAAGTGTTTTTATCAAATCGCCATATAATTTGTTTCCAGGCTTCCGGCGTACCATCGAATAAACCGTCAGGTGTTGTGACTACCCAATCATTATCGTTAATAAATGATAAATAAGCTGCATCTTTTTTCCTATTCAAATCAATAATATTTATTGTATTCCGAAGTGATTGGACAAGTAGAACTGAATTTTCTTTTTTGATTATATTCGGATGCTCAATCAAATTTATATCAACGGGAACTTCTTTTCCGCTCTCTGCATCCAACGCTTTAATATCATCATAACTGAAGCAATAAATGGCTTTACCATCTTTGGAAAAAATAATATCTTCTAGCAAACCGCCTCTTTCAGTCTTTGAATCCAAACCAAAGGGAACTGCCGCAAACAATAATTTTCCTGTTGAAACATCAAAAATATTTACTTCACCAAACATACTTCCGACTGCCAACTTTTTTTCATCCGGACTAAATGATAAAGCTGTTGCCCCATTAATTTGATTGACATTTATTCCGAGAAACTCTTTCATTGTTTTTTTTGTTTCCGCTGCCGTTCTCTTACTATTTTCGCCAATTAAAGTAAAAGTAAAATTTTTGGGAGCAGTTTTATCTGCCAGATTCCAAACCTTGATGTTCCCGCCATTATCGCAAGCCGCCAGGAGGTTATTTGAGCTGAATGAAATTTTACGTATTTTCCCACTGAACCCGGACAACGTCCGCAGATTAACATTTTTGGCAACATCCCAAAGTTTAATCTCTCCGCTAGCTCCGCTTGCTAAAATTTGATCTTTATCATCGAAAGCAAGCGTGTTAACAGTTGAATTATGAGCTTTAATCGTGTTTTTTAATTTTCCCGATTGACTATCCCAGATTTTAATTTCGGTGATTGATTTATCTTCTTCATTTTGTTTTTCACCGCTGGCGATTAAATCTCCTTTATGACTGAAAGCCAAAGATTTAACAAAATAATTATGACCGGATAGGGTGATTGGTGTCTGTTTCCCGGCAATATCCCATAATTTTATTTCGTAATCATTAGAAACGGCCAGCATATCATTGTTTTGATTATACGAGAATGCTTCAATCTCGTTGGATGAGACACTAAAATACTTCCATTTCTCTGATGTGAATAAAAAGGTTGAACGATCTCCGGCAAAAGCTACCTTAACTTTGCCAACTAAATTAAATGCGACTGCGCTTACTCCGACCAAATTAGGCAACGTAAAAAGTTTTTGCCAATTTTCAGTTTTCCAAAAGACTATGTTGTCTTCGCCGGGAGCAATTTTCGCCGTCACTAATAACCGGTCTCCTATAAAATAAGCATTTGCTCCTTCAAATGATTTTATTATTCTACCCGTGTTAATATTCCAAACTTTTATTTTCTCACCGGACGGAGTTCCCGCCGCTAGAAATTTCCCATTCGGACTAAAGGATAAGGACAGAATCATTCCATCTAACCCGTAAAGATTTTTTACCAATTTTCCTGTTTTGACATCCCAAATTTTAACGAAAGTTTTACCGGTCTTTAGCACGTCAAGACTTGCGCCGGCTATAAATTTACCGTCCTCGCTAAGGGCAATCGAAGTAGCAGAATCAAACGGAACTGTTTTATTAGGCTTTTTTGTTTCCAAATCCCAAAACGTGATTTTGTCTGTGTCAGCGCTTATCAAAGTTTTACCGTCATCAGTAAAGATAATTTTTCCGCTTGTCCAGGATGAAACTTCAACTAAATTGATTCTTTCTCCCGTTTCAATTTTCCACGCAACTATACCTACATAGCCGCTACTTGCTAAAATCTTCCCGACCGGGCTGAAGGCGACATAGACAAAATTCCGCGACTAAGAGCCTAGATTAAATTTTTTATA
>JANPDZ010000627.1:0-8085 GCA_031431735.1 Acidobacteriota bacterium
TACAAATAACACAATTACTTCGACGGTGGGAGGAGTAGATGGTAATTTTGGAAGAGCGAACGGCACCAAAGGCGGTCGCGAAATTCAGTATGCCTTCAAGTTGTATTTCTAGGCTTTAGCTGCTAAAAATAACGGCAAGAAGATAGATGCTGAAAAGCATATATTTTCTTGCCGTTTTTGTTTTGTGATATACTTTTTCCGACACCCCGACACATTTGAGATTGAGTAGTATTTTTTATTATGACTGCAAGAATATTGTTTTTTGTTTTAATTTTTTCAGCCTGTAATATCTATGCTCAAAAACTGAATCCGCAAAAAGCAGACCTCAAATCAGCGAATCAAAACACTCAGACAAGCGATGAATTACTAAAACATTTGAGCGCGGCGGAAACCTATCAAATTTCCGGAGACCTCGCGAACGCCGCTCTTGAAAATCGGGCAATTGTCGGTATTGCGCTTGAGCGATTCGGAAATATTGCCATTGAAGAAGGGAATTACGCGGACGCAGTCAAACTACTTTCTGAATCAATAACATACAGCGACAGCGCCGCCAACAGAACAAATCTGGCAATCGCTTACCAGCGTCTCAATCAAATTGATAAAGCAATCGCTGAAGCGCAAAATGCCATTGCCATAGATCCGAAATACCCTTACGCCCATTACATTCTCGGAAATATTTATTATCTCAAAGAAGATTATCAGTCGGCTCTTCCCGAACTGGAAAAGGTTGTATTGCTGGCTCCTGATTTTGATGCCGCGCAAGCCCTCGGCTTAACCTATCTATACTTGAAACTGCCGGAACGAGCCAAACTTTTATTTGAGGAATTACAAATTTCTAACGGAAAGGAAAGTGCCGATCTGCATATTGTATTTGGTCAGGCATATGAGCAAACAAATTATCCGCTTGAAGCCGAACGCGAATTCAAACGGGCGTTAGTTATTAATCCGAAACTGCCGCGCGCCAATTTCTTTCTTGGTTATGTGATCTTGCAGCACGGCGGAAGCGAGAGATTAGCGGAAGCCGGCAAGGCATTTGAAGAAGAATTAAAACTTTCGCCCGCCGATTTTTACTCGAATTTCTTTGCGGGAATCGTCGCATCGTCGGAAAATAATCATCAAAAAGCCGTCGGATATTTTGAAAAATCGGCAAATATCCGCCCGGAAAGAGCCGAATCTTTCCTGTTTCTCGGCGGCTCTCAGTTTGAATTAAATAAGTTGGTCGAGGCGGAAAAAAATCTTCGCCAAGCAATCAAACTGGTCGGAGCCGATGAGGGAAAAGATTTTCAATCGCGGCGCACGCATTTTATTCTTGGCCGTCTGCTGGCGAAAACCGGACGCAAAGAAGAAGCCGAGAAGGAATTAAAAATTGCCCGCGAGCTGCAGGAAAGATCCATCCAGTCAGCCCGCGACGAAATCAGTCAGATTCTCGGACAGGTCGTTGGTGATACAAATAAAAAGGTCGGAAATGGTGAAAATCCGACTCCCGAAAAAATAGCTTTGACACCCGAACGAGCGGCCGGGTTAATCAAAGTCAAAGCATATTTAAGCGAAGTGTTGGCGCAGGCCTTTCATAATCTGGGCGTGATCGCGGTGCAGAACGGACAAACGACCGAGGCGCTGGAAAATTTTGCGGCCGCCTCAAAATGGAAACCTGATTTCCCGGGATTGGACAGAAATTGGGGCATCGTCAGTTTCCGTGCCGAACAATACGATAAAGCGATCATTCCGCTTGCGCGTCAGCTCAAATCGAATCCAAAAGATGATCTGGTGCGGCAAATGCTCGGCGCGAGTTATTATTTTACAAAGGGTTTTGCCAAGGCGGTGGAGGTTCTCAAACCTTTTGAAGCGGGAATCGCCGCGAATGCCGAACTCGCCTATTTTTACGGGCTTTCGCTGATTCAGTTGAAACGCAATCAGGAAGCCATTCCGGTTTTTACAAAACTGGCAGAAATTTCGCAAAACAATGCGGAGGCCTTATTTTCGGCGGCGCAGGGTTTTATGATCCTGGGCGATTATGAAAGCTCGGTCAAAGAATTTCGCCGCGTCGTTTCGCTCGATTCCAATTTGGCAAAGGCGAATTATTTTATCGGACAATCGCTGATTCGTCTGAACCGTTTTGATGAAGCGGAAAAAGCGTTTAGCCGGGAATTGGAACTGAATCCGGCCGATGTGTTGTCAAAATATCATCTGGCATTGACCTTGATCGAAAGAAAAATTGAACCGGACCGGGCGATTGCGATTTTGGAAGAAGCGGTCAGCTTGAAAAATGATTACGCGGATGCCCGCTATCAGCTCGGTAAGATCTTTCTCGAACGCGGTGAGACGCAGAAAGCGATCGAACAGCTCGAAGCGGCTGTTTCGGCAGACGCAAATAAAGATTATATTCATTATCAACTCAGCATTGCCTATCGTAAAATTTCGCGCAAAGAGGATGCCGACCGCGAGTTGAAACGGTATCAGGAATTAAAAGCCGCCAATCGAAAAACCGATTCGCCGATGTGAAATAATGAGAATTCTCCGAAATAATCTGATTCGCTCAACGACCATTTGTTTGGTCTTTGTTTGTTTGGCGATTTGCGTTTCGGCGCAGGTCAAGACGGACAATAAATCGGTGCTGGCAAATTTTGATAAAAAGATCGAAGAGGGAAAAATATCAGAGGTTGAAACCAGCCTGTTTAATTATGTCATCGCCAATCCGAAAGACGCGAAAGGATTTTCCGTGCTGGCAAAGTTACGGCTCAAACAAAATCGTTTGAATGAAGCAAAATCTCTATTAAACAAGGCTTTATCGCTTGATCCGGCATTGCTTCCGGCTAAATTGACGCTTGCACAGGTTGATTTTCAGTCGGGAGAAATTGAACAGGCGCGCGCTCTCTTAAACGGCATCAATGAAAGCAATCTTTCAGACACTTCATTGCGTTTTATGGCGGCCGAGATCTCGGCACAGATCGGCGATTGTCCGCGGGCTTTGATTCTGGCGGAAAAACTTCCATTAAAAATCAAGAATGGCGAAGCCTTGCCCCTTCGCGCTGGTTGTTATCTGGAATTGGGCGACAAGAAAAATTTTGCTCTATTGATCCCGCTAACAAAAACTTTGGCAAAGCAGAATCCGGCGGTTGCCGTAAAAGTTGCCGTCGTTTTAAGTAAAGCCGCATTGCCCAAAGAAACGGCTGAACTGCTGCGGTTGGTTGTTGCGGCTGCGCCCAAAGATACCGAGGCATTACTTCTTTTGGCGAAATCGGAAATTGGTTTGAAAGATTTTTCCAATGCCAAAATTCATCTCGCGCAGGCGGAAAAATTAGAGCCGAAATCAGCAGAATTGTTTTTCGTCCAATCTTTTTTGGAAAGCGAACAAGGCAATAATGCCCGATCTTTGGACCTTTTGGAAAAATACTTGGCGGAAAACCCGAATAATATTCAGGCTTTAGGACGTTTTGTGGTCGTTGCACTGAGGGCGAATCAAAACGGAAAAGCGGTTCGAGCGGCTGAAAAGTTGTTAAATTTACAGCCTGCAAATCTCGACTTCTTGTATCTTTACGGCATCGCTTCGCTACAAAATAACAATTTGCCAAAGGCGGAAACAGCACTGACGAAATTTCTCGAAGCGCGTCCAAATGATTCGCTGGGTTGTTTGGCTTTGGGTCTGACCTTTGCTGCCCAAACGGATAAATTGCGCGAAGCACGCTCGCAGATGGAAAAGTGTTTGGCAATAAATCCGAATAATTACGAAGCGGCGTATCAACTGGGGCTTTCTTATAAAGTTCAAGGGGAAACCGCAAAAGCAATTGAGTATTTGGAGCAAACCGTCAGACTCGCGCCTGATTACGCCGCCGCTTTGCGCGATCTGGGGGCGGTTTATCTGCAATCGGGCGGAGAAACAAAAGCTCGGCCTGTTTTGGAAAAGGCGGTTTCGCTTAATCCGAATGATGCCGATACTCATTTCCAATTAAGCCGGCTTTATAATTTGATCGGCGAACGCGAACTCGGAAAAAAACATCTTGAACTCTTTCAGAAACTTAAAAGCCCCAAAAAAGACGGAATGTAATGATATTTACCAAATATTTAATCGCAATTTTTTTAATTTTCATACTTTGCAGTCAAATCATTGTGGCTCAAGGCGATGTTTGCAAAGATCGCAAAATACCGCAATTGACTGATGTTTATTCCAAAACCGGAATAAATTTTGTCCATACTTCCGCGCCTGAAAAAAAATATATCGTTGAATCAATGAGCGGCGGCGTTTTGTTAATTGATTATGACCGCGACGGTTGGTTGGATATTTATTTTACCAATGCACCGACCGTTGAAATGGCTTTGAAAAACGAAAAATCAAAGAGTCTGTTCTACCGCAATAACCGGAACGGAACTTTTACCGACGTGACGGACAAAGCAGGTGTCGGATTTCCCGGTTATGCGATGGGCGGAGCGGTCGCCGATTTCAATAATGACGGCTTTCCAGATATGTATGTCACTTGTCTTGGCGGAAATGTGCTGTATAAAAATAACGGCGACGGAACATTTTCAGACGTTACGAAACAAGCGGGAGTCGCCGACGGACGATGGTCGGCGGGCGCGGCGTTCGGGGATTATGACGGCGATGGATTCTTAGATCTGTATGTTGCTAACTACGTTGATTTTAAGCTCAACGATTTGCCGGGATTTGGTTCGCTTCCGACCTGTAAATTTCGCGGAATTGATGTGCAATGCGGTCCGCGCGGGTTAAAAGGCGCGAGCGACAGCTTTTTTCGCAACAATGGCGACGGAACATTTAAAGAAATTTCAAAACAACTCGGAATGGATGATCCGCAGGGCTATTACGGAATGCAGCCGGTTTTCTCGGATTTCGGCAACAGTGGAAGATTAGATATTTATGTTGCCAATGATTCAACACCGAACTTTTTTTATCGAAATGAAGGGAAAGGGAAATTCTCCGATGAAGGCTTTATTTCGGGAACGGCGGTCAGCGGCGACGGTTCCGAACAAGGTTCGATGGGCGTTGCCGTCGGCGATTATTTGCACACGGGGAATTTTGCGATCTATGTGACGAATTTTGTTGACGAATACAACACGCTTTACCGCAACAACGGAAATTACGATTTTACGGATGTTTCATTTAACGCCAAAGTCGCGCAAGCGACGCGCCCATATGTCGGGTGGGGAACAGGTTTTTTTGATCTTGATAATGACACGTGGCTTGATCTGTTTGTCGTCAACGGTCACGTTTATCCGCAAATGGATCAGATTTCATCGGGCGCAAAATACAAACAGAACAAACTTTTGTTCATTAACCAGGGCGATACGACATTTTGCAATGCGTCAACGCAGGCGGGAACGTCTCTGTCCGAACTTCGCGTTTCGCGCGGCGCGGCTTTCGGCGATCTGGACAATGACGGGAATATAGATATTGTCGTTGGCGATCTGGACAACGCGCCGATGATCTTAAAGAACGAAGGCGACAAATCTAACCATTGGGTGACATTCGAACTCGGCGCAAAACAAGGAAATCCGCTTGCCATCGGCGCGAGAATAAAGATCACGACAGGAAAGATCATCCAAACCGAAGAGATCAGAAGCGGCGGAAGCTACCTGTCGCAAAACGATCTGCGCGTTCATTTCGGACTCGGGACGGCCGCCAAAATTGATTCGATTGAAATCCGCTGGAATTCAGGTAAGATCGAAACGATCAGAGATGTCGAGGTTGATAAATTCCACGCGATTTTGGAAGGCGAAGGCATTGTGTCAGTTGATAAAATTCGACCGAAAATAAAGAAATAAGTAGTGCAATTTTTAAGTTTTCTAGCGTTTGTAGTTCCGCCTTCAGGCGGTTTTAGTTTGAGTATTCAGATATTTAATTATTTACAAAACTTGAGTTTACAACAGTCTAAGACCGCCTCAAGGCGGAACTACAAACATTTGACGAAATACCAGATAACTTAAAAATTGCTCTATTTAGTTCGACGAGCAAGATGAGTAAAATATTCATTCTAACAATCTTGGTTTTTGTGCAAATAAATGCGTTTGCCGGGAATTCCCCGATCACTTTCAAAGATATTTCGGCTGAAAGCGGAATCAATGTTTCGCATATTTCGACGGCTGATAATCGTTATATTATCGAATCAATGAGCGGCGGCGCGGCGGTTTTTGATTGTGACGGCGATTCTTTTTTGGATGTTGCGACCATCAACGGTTCTTCGGTCGAGAATTTCAAAAAAGGCGGAGATCTGTTCGTCACGCTTTACCGTCAAGTTGATGGTGCAAACGCCAAAATTCCAAAGTTTGAAAACATTACCAATTCGGCAAACTTAACCCGCAAAGGTTGGGGAATGGGCATCACGGCGGTTGATTTTGACGCGGACGGGATTTTGGATCTGTTTGCCACCGGATTTAACGGAAACGCGGTTTATCGCGGTAAAGGACAGTGCAAATTTGAAGACATCACCGAAAGATCAGGTTTGAAAGGAATCGGATTTCAAACGGGCGCGGCGTGGGCTGACTACGACCGCGACGGCGATCTGGATGTTTTTGTTCCCGGGTATGTCGCGCTCGATTTGAATAATCTGCCGGTCTTCGGAAGCTCGAAAACCTGTTCTTACAAAGGCATTCGCGTGCAATGCGGACCGCGCGGCTTGCCCGGCGAAAGAGATTATTTTTACCGCAATAAAGGCGACTCTACTTTTGAAGAAATCGCCGAAAAGATCGGACTTGCCGATAAGCAAAAATATTTCGGTTTGGGCGTGACTTTTGCCGATTATAATAACGACGGCTGGCTTGACCTATACGTTGCCAATGACAGTTCGCCAAATTACCTCTATAAAAATAATCAGAACGGAACTTTTTCCGACGTCAGTTTTGAGACCGGAACAAGCTACAGCGGAGCCGGCGAAGAACAAGGTTCGATGGGAGTGACGATCGCTGATTATGATAACGACGGCAATTTAGACATTTTTGTGACGAATTTTGAGAGCGAACAAAACACGCTTTACCGGAATTTGGTCAGTAAAGGCTTTTTGGACATTTCGGCCGAAGCCGGGGTGGCGCAACCTGCCAAACCGTTTGTCGGTTGGGGAACATCTTTCGTTGATTTTGATAACAATGGTTTGCTCGATCTATTGATCGTCAACGGGCACGTTTATCCGCAGATGGAATTCGTCAAAAGCGAAACGGTGCAGGGTTTTCGCCAGCCGCTGCTGCTTCATCAAAATCTGGGAAACGGAAAGTTTGCGGATATTTCCAAGGTCTCAGGCTTGCGCGATCTGCCGATGTTTTCGAGCCGCGGAGCCGCATTTGGAGATTTGAATAACGATGGTTTGGTTGATGTTGTTGTTGTCAACTTAGGAGAAAAACCGTTGGTTTTGCTGAACACATCGAAAAATGAAAATCAGCGAATCATCTTAAAACTAATTGAAAACGGTAAAAACAAGGATGCGATCGGCTCGCGAGTGACGCTGAAAACCGATCAACGCTCGATGATCGGGGAAGTGCAAGCCGGCGCGAGTTATCTTTCGCAAAACGATTTTCGGCTTCATTTCGGGCTCGGAACCGGCGAACAGATCGAATCGGTCGAGGTGCGCTGGAGCGACGGGAAAATCGAGAAAATATCAGGCGTGGAGCCAAATCGAATCGTTACCGTCAGCCGGGGAAAAGGTCTTTCCAAGTCCGAAGGGCTCCGGTGATAGTAATGCGTCAGTGATAAGTTATTCACGCAGTAAACGAAAACTTAAGGACTGGAGCGCGAGCATCCCTGCTTGCCATGAGCGTTGCTTCAACGCGAAAAAGCCTTGTTAAATTCGACAGTATGAGGCTCACAAAAGCCATTTTCGCGCCCTGCGCTCAGGCAAGCAGGGATGCTTGATGTGGATGAAAATCAACTCCAATGTATAATGTCATTGCGGTTTCTCCTTATTTTCAACAAACGAAGAACTATTTCAAACTTATTCTAGTTTATGCTAGTGGTGCTGGGTGGAAATTTCCCAACAGAGAGAATTTGTGTGATATTTCAATCGAATGATAGCAAAGCCATTTAATTATGGACATTTACAGTTCGTCTTTTGATAATCAAAAGTGCGAGGTTATTTCCACCAAGCA
>JANPDZ010000628.1:0-16318 GCA_031431735.1 Acidobacteriota bacterium
TCCGTTTTTGGCTTTTACAAGTTTTTGCGCGGCGAACGCTACGCCACTTGGGAACCGATTCGTGAAAAAAAATGAGGAAGACAAGGCTGTTTCGACTTTTAATCAAACTGTATGAAAGTTCATTCAGAAGAAAAATACGCCGATTGTCCGCAAATTAACACGAGATTTAAAAAACTGCGTGTCGGCAATCAAGTCATCAAAACGCCGAAAGTAAGCGTCGTTATTCCGGCTTACAACATTGCTGCATTTGTTAAAGAAACTCTCGATTCGGTTTTCGCCCAAACTTACAATAATTTTGAAGTTATTCTTGTCAATGACGGTTCAGAAGACACAACCGAACTGGAAACCGTGCTGAAGCCATATTTTGACCGCATTGTCTATGCCGAGCAGGAAAATCTTGGCGCGTCGCAGGCGCGAAATTCGGCGATCTGTCTGGCCCGCGGCGAGCTTTTGGCATTTCTTGACGGCGACGACATTTGGTTGCCGGATTTTTTACTGTCGCAAGTCGAATTTCTGGAAAAAAACGATCTCGATATGGTTTATTGCGACGCGCAGCTTTTCGGCGAACCGCTTTTCGAGGGCGAAAGATACACAAAAACTTCGCCTTCAAAGGGTGAAGTAACGACGGAGAGTTTGATCAGCGCACAGTGCAATGTGATAACTTCGGGAACGATCTTGAAAAAAGATTGGGTTGTCCGGCTCAATATGTTTGACACAGAATTGCCGCGAATGCAGGATTACGATCTATGGTACAGGCTCGCCAAAAACGGCGCGCACATTGGCTATCAAACCGATATTTTGGTCAAATACCGGGTTCGCCTGAACAGTCTTTCGGGAACAAACGTCGAAAGGTCGCATCGAAATATTCGTGCATTGAGTGTGATCCGCAAAAAATATGGTTTGAACGAAGGCGAACAATCCGTCTGGGACAAACAAATGCGTGTTTACGAAGCCGAATACGAACTCGAACAGGGAAAATTCAGTTTAACGAAAGGCGATTTTGCCGAAGCGCAGGCGCATATTGCCAAAGCGAACGAATATTTCCGCAAACCGAAATTGTTTTTGCTGATGACCTTGCTGAAAATCTCACCGACATTAACTCTCCGACTCTTCAAAAAATTCCGTCCGGCGGAATATACATTTATTGCCCCGCAAAAATCGTAGTATTGTAGAAAGCGTAGCGCAAATTGAAGTTTTGTGCGCAGCCTGCATAAACCAGATGGTCTTTGAAAACTAAATCTAACAATCGCGGCTCTGCCGCCCGATGTGCGGAAGGGCTGTGCCCTTCCGTCGTTTGCTTTTATGATTCTTGAGGCTGCGCCTCACCTGCAGTTTCGAGGCGCAGCCTCTCAAAAGGTTGAAAAATCCGACGGAAAGGCAGAGCCTTTCCGCACATCGGCGGGCACAGCCCGAAAATCTTTTTGTTAGATTTAATTTTCAAAGACCATCTGGTTTACGTTACACAAAAAAACGTGGAAGAAATCTCCAAAACAACACCTTCGCTGAAATCTCAAAGCGCGTGGCTTTTGTTCGCAAAAGTCGTCGGCTTTGCGTTCAGTTTTCTTCTGCCGCTGCTGATCGTTCGCTTTCTGACACAGGACAAGGTCGGCGTTTATCGTCAGGTCTTTTTGGTTGTGACCAACGCTGTTACCATTCTGCCGCTCGGCGTTTCAATCAGCGCGTATTATTTTCTCTCGCGTGAAAAGAAACGCCGCGCTTCATCTGTTTTCAACATCTTGATTTTCAATTTTGTAATGGGCGGTTTGGCGTGTCTTGCGCTATTCATTTATCCGCAAATTCTCGGGAATATTTTTCACAACGAAGAAATTACGCGGCTCGCGCCGAAAATTGGTGTCGTCATCTGGTTTTGGATCTTTTCATCATTTTTGGAAACCGTCGCAATCGCCAATCAGGAAGCGCGAATGGCGACCGCTTTTATTATTTTGGCGCAGTTTACGAAAACGCTTTTGATGGTCAGTGCGGTGATCTTGTTTGCGACGGTCGAAGCCTTTGTCTATGCGGCAATGATCCAGGGCGTTTTGCAGACGGTCGTTTTAATGATCTATCTTAATTCACGCTTTCCGCAATTTTGGAAGAGTTTCGATTTCAAATTTTTTCGCGAACAGCTTGTCTATGCGCTGCCGTTCGGGTTGGCGAGCTTGCTTTGGACGCTGCAATCCGACATTCACAATTATTTTGTCGGCTACAAATTCAGCGCGTCCGATTATGCCGTTTATGCTTACGGCTGTTTTGAGCTGCCGCTGATCGCGATGATCTCAGAATCGGTGACATCCGTTTTGATCCCGCGAATGAGCCGGTTGCAATCGGAAAATGATAAACCGGAAATGATTCGCCTGACGATGCGCGCGATGCAAAAGCTCGCGTTTTTCTATTTCCCGATCTATATTTTTTTGGTCATTACGGCGCAAACCTTTATCGTCACGCTTTTTACGAGTGCTTATACGGCGAGCGTCCCGATCTTTCTGATAAACATCACGCTGATGCCGTTTTATATTTGGATAGTTGACCCGATCGTTCGCTCTTACAAAGAACTTGGCAGATTTTTGCTCGTGCTGCGGGTTTTTATTTTTACCGCACTGATTTCGGCTCTCTTTTTCGGCATTCAAAACTTAGATCTGCGCGGAATGATCGCGATCGTCGTGGTCGCTGTTTTGACCGAAAAACTCATTTCTTCGATTGCCGTTTTGCGAAAACTCGAAGTCAAACGCGCTGATATTTACTTGCTCAAAGATGTTGTGAAAACAGCCGCTTGCGCAATGTTTGCCGGAATTTTTACGTTTTTGTTTTACTGGCAATTGAATGAAAAAATCGCCGCATTCGGCACGGATTTCGCGCAAAATATTTTGGGTTTTTCAAAAATGAGTATCATAGAATTTATTTCGGGCGTTTTTGTTTTAGGTCTATGTTTTATGGTGTTCACGCCGATCTATTTACTGAGTGCAAATTATTTCAATATTATTGATGACGACGAGAAACGGTCAATAATGTCTTTTATTGTAAAATTGACACGGAGACACGGAGACACGGAGACGCGGAGGAAAGACAAAATCCGCAATCCGCAATCCGCAATCCACAATTAATATGTGCGGAATTGCCGGATTTATCTCCAAAGAAAAAAATCAGCCGCTCGCTGAGCGCACCGCTCTGCTCGATCGGATGTGTAAGATCATCACGCATCGCGGACCTGACGAACAAGGCACGATCGTCCGCGACGCGGCCGCGCTCGGAATGCGACGGCTTTCGATCATTGATCTAAAAAGCGGACAACAGCCGATCTTTGATTGTTCGGGAAATCTCGCAATTGTTTTCAACGGCGAAATTTACAATTATCAAGCCTTGAAAAAAGATCTGGAATCGCGCGGACATAAATTTAAAACAAATTCCGACACCGAAACGATCGTTCACGCCTACGAAGAATTCGGCGCGGATTGCGTGCGCCATCTGCGCGGAATGTTTGCCTTCGCGATTTACGATTTTGCTGAGGAAACACTTTTTATCGCCCGCGACCGCGTTGGCAAAAAGCCGCTTTTTTACAGCTTGACCGATGCCGGAAATTTTGTTTTCGGTTCGGAACTCAAAGTTCTGCTTGAACACAAGGAGATTTCAAAAGAGATCGATCTGCACGCGCTTGATTCTTATTTGACTTTCGGTTATGTTCCCGAAGAATTCTGCATTTTCAAGGGCGTTCACAAACTCGCACCCGGTCATTTTTTGATTTACAAACGCGGCGAAATTACCACCAAACAATATTGGGATTTTGATTACCCGGGCGTATCGGAAATAAAAACCGAAGCCGAATACATCGAAATTTTGCGCGAAAAACTTAAAGAAGCGGTCAAAATTCGACTTATTTCGGAGGTGCCGTTAGGAGCGTTTCTTTCGGGCGGCGTTGATTCGTCGGCAATCGTCGGAATGATGTCGCAGATTTCTGATGTGCCGGTCAAAACTTTTTCGATCGGTTTTAACGAAGACACTTTTAATGAACTGAAATTTGCACGCGTCGCCGCGAAACATTTTGGTACCGAACACCACGAATTTATCGTGACGCCCGATCTGGTCGAGGTCGTTGATGATCTGGTTTGGCATTTTGACGAACCGTTTGCCGATTCAAGTGCGCTGCCGACGTTTATGGTTGCCAAAATGGCTCGCTCATTCGTGACGGTCGTGCTGTCAGGCGACGGCGGCGACGAGCTTTTTGCGGGCTATACGCGCTACGTGACGGACAAACGGCGGAGCGGTTTGGAGAAATTGCCGCGTGTCCTGAGGCAAAATCTTTTGAAACCTTTGAGCCAAATGCTGCCGCACGGCGCAAAGGGCAAAAATTTTCTTTACAACACGAGTTTGGACCCGGTTGACCGCTACATTGACAGCGTTTCACATTTCGGAAAACTAAAGAAAAACGAACTTTATTCAACTTTGCTGAAGAAAAATCTAAACGGCGATTTCGGCAAAGCGGAGCGGATCTATCGAAGAATTGCCGAAAGCATCGGGAGCGAAAACCCGACCGATAAATTGCTTTACCTCGACAGCAAAACCTATCTGCCGTCGGATATTCTGACAAAAGTTGACCGGATGTCGATGGCGAATTCGCTCGAAGCACGCGTGCCGCTGCTCGATCACGAATTGATTGAATTTGTCCAAAAAATTCCGGCTGAGTTTAAATTAAAAGGCCTGGAGACTAAATATATTTTCAAAAAAGCGATGGAAGGCATTGTCCCGTACGAGATTCTTTATCGTGAAAAACAAGGTTTCGGCGTGCCGATCAATGAATGGATAAATTCGCAGCTTAAAGATAGAATTCACGGTATTTTGAGCGAAAAACGCACACTGACGCGCGGCTATTTCGAGCCGAAATATATTCAAGTTCTGCTTGATGAACACGCCCGAAACCGGCGCGATCATTCGCATTCGCTGTGGATCTTGTGGATGCTCGAACTCTGGCACCGGCAATTTGTTGACAGTTAGGATTTTAAGATGGAATCACTGAGCGATTACAAGTCGTACACAAAAAAAGCACTCGAAAATTTTTCGGCGCAGGACGCGGCGCGGCGTTATTTACTGTTTGATGCGGTCAAGGAATTTGAGATCAAAAGAGTTCTTGATGTCGGCTGCGGTGCCGGACAGGAATTGTTGCCGTTCATCGAAAAAACCGGCGCATTTTGTGTCGGGATCGATATTGCCGAAAATCTCGGTAACGTTACGAACATCGTTTTTGCGGGACAGGAAAAAGCCGCGTTCGTTCGCTCGGAAGGCGAAAAGATGCCTTTCGCAGATGGCAGTTTCGAGGTTGTTCTGTGCCGTGTTGCGCTGCCTTATATGAACAATCGCCAAACGATTGCCGAAGTTTCGCGGATTTTGCGGCCGGGCGGTGTTTTTTTGCTGAAAACGCACGCACCGTTCTTTTATTTCGGAATGATCCGGCAGCGTCTGAAAACTTTCAACCCGAAATTTCTTGCCTATCCATTGATCTGTCTCGCGGCAGGTTGGTGGCATCTTTTGACCGGCAAACAGCTTCAAAAAGGTTTTTGGCAAGGAAAAGAAACCTTTCAAACGCGTTCGTATTTAGAAAATGAATTTGCGAAAAATAATATGAAGATCGAAGACGTTTTGCCGGACAATAACCGCCAAACTCCGTCGTATTTCGTAGTCAAAAGGGCGTTGCTGACGCTGTTTTTAATGACCCGATATTTAAGCGATTTCAGTGTTGGAGTTTAGAAAATTAATAAAAATGTCGTCCGAAGAAACAAATTTTATCACCAAATTAAAGTGGAATCTGCCGTGGATGATGCGTTACCCGTTCGAACGGGCGGCGAATCGTCTGCAGCAAAACGCCTTTGAGAAAAAGCATATAATTTTCACGATCGCCGATCATTTCGAACCGAGTTGGAGTGCCAAGGGCTTGCTGGATTTGGATTCACAGCTCCGCCGTCTTGACGAATGGTACGAGATGGCACGAAAAACGGGCGAGGCGTTGCGCGATGCCGACGGCACAAAGTTTCGTCACACGAATTTTTATCCGGCGGAGCAATACGACCGGCGGATCTTAGAAAAAATGGCGCGGCTGCAAGCGGAAGGTTTGGGCGAAACCGAGATTCATCTGCATCACGGCGTCGAAAAACCGGACACGGCTGAAAATCTGCGCAAGGTTTTGACGGAATTTCGCGATTGTCTGGCGCAGGAACATCGGCTTTTATCGCGTTTCGACGGACACGGCGATCCGAAATATGCGTTCGTACACGGCAATCTGGCGCTTGCCAATTCGTGCGGCGGAAGATTTTGCGGCGTTGACGAAGAGATGCAGATCCTTGCCGAAACAGGTTGTTACGCCGATATGACACTGGCCAGCGCACCCGACCAGTCGCAGGTTTCAATGCTCAATAAGATCTATGAATGCGGTTTTCCGCTTGACGAAAAAGTTCCGCATCGGCGCGGAACTTCGCTCGAAGTTGGCAGAAATCATTTGCAATTGCCGATGATCTTTACCGGTCCGCTCGTTTTAAATTGGACGCGGCGGATCAAGGGTTTGCCGGTTCCGCGTCTCGAAGACGGCGCGCTCGTGAGTAATCAGCCGATGGATCTGGCACGGTTTGATCGTTGGAAAAATGCGAACGTGACGGTCAAAGGCCGCTCCGATTGGGTTTTCGTCAAACTTTACTGCCACGGTTTTTTTGACTACGACCAATCAGCCTGCATTGGCGACGCGGTGCGCGAATTCTTTGACAAAATTATTGAAAACGGCGAAAAGACAGACGACTATAAAGTTTATTTCGCATCGGCGCGCGAAGCGGCAAATATGGTTTTGGCGGCGACTGATGGGCAACGGGGAACGCCCGGCAAGTATCGTAATTATCGTCTGAAAACAATTATGGAAGAAAAAAACTAGAATTTCGGAGGCTTTAAAAGTTTCTATCTGAAAATCAGTCAATTGATAACTGTCACGAACGTTGGAAAAAGTGAAGTTATGATAAAAACAAGTGTTATGGTGAATCCGCTGGATACGCTCAAAAAACTGAAGGGTCGAAGTTGGACGGAGATTCGCGCACGCGGTGAACAGGCTTTTTCCGTTTATACCGAACAGATTGGTTTGGGCGGTAAATTACCGTCGGACGATGAGTTGCACCAGCTTTTGAACAAATCGGTTTTCGGTAAAGGCAAGATCACGGCGCAGATCTTGTTTGACCGCTTTTTTGAGCTTTCGGAAGAAACCTTTTTCCCGGCATTCAGAGAAACCGACAAAACCACCGAAGTTTTTCGCCAAAAATTTAAGGGCAAAGCAATTGCCAATATTCTCGAAAGATCCGAAAAGATCATTGACGGCAAATTTGATTTGCTCGGTTATTTGAATCTCGACTTTGGAACGGCGATTGATTGGCATTACGAACCGCTGTCAGGAAAGCATCTGCCGCTCAAGCATTGGAAACAATTTGACGAGCTCGACACGGAAGAAACCGGCGACAAAAAGATTATTTGGGAACTTAATCGTCACCAGCATTTTTTCACGCTCGGCGTGGCCTATCGCTTGACCGGAGAAGAACGCTATGCGGCAACATTTGCGCGTCATATCGAAAGCTGGATGGAGCAAAATCCGCCCGGTGTCGGCATCAATTGGTTCAGCAGTCTGGAAGTTGCTTTGAGGGCGATTTCGTGGCTTTGGGCGTTTCATTTTTTCAAAGGCTCACACAGTTTTACGCCCGAGCTTTTTCAGAAAGCCTTGAAATTTTTATATCTTCACGGCCGCCATCTCGAAAAATATCTTTCGACCTACTACAGTCCGAACACGCATCTGACGGGCGAAGCACTCGGTCTTTATTATCTCGGAACACAGCTCGGAATTTTTGAACGCTCCAATCGTTGGCGCAAACTCGGCGAAGAAATTCTTTTTGCAGAACTTGACCGGCAGGTTTTAGCGGACGGCGTTTATTTTGAGCAATCAACCTGGTATCAGCGTTACACGGCGGATTTTTACACGCATTTTCTGATCTTAAAAACTTTTGATACCGATGATACGGACAAAGAATTACAGGAAAAACTCGAATTAAAACTTCAGCTCCTGCACGATTTTTTGATGTATATCACGCGCCCCGACGGCACCACGCCGATCATCGGCGACGACGATGGCGGGCGAAGTTTGCCTTTGAGCGCGGCGGACACAAATGATTTTCGTGCTTCGCTCGCAACTGCCGCGATACTTTTCGGGCGCGGCGATTACAAATTCGTCGCCGGTCAGTTTCCGGAAGAAACGCTCTGGTTATTGGGCATCGAAGGCGTGCAAAGTTTTGAAAACCTGCGCTCATATCAACCGCGTCAAACTTCTAAATTCTTCCCCGAAGGCGGCTATTTTGCGATGCGTGACGGTTGGAGCGACACGGACAATTATCTGCTTGTTGATTGCGGCGAGATCGGTTCGCTAAGCGGCGGACACGGACATTCCGACGCACTGGCGGTCGAATTGGCGGTTGGCGGAAAGACGCTTCTCGTGGATTCGGGAACTTACAGCTATCACGAATCCGACGAAATGCGCGATTTTTTCCGCACTTCGATCGCGCATAATACGCTGATGATCGACGAAAAATCGCAATCCGAACCGGGTAGCAAATTTTCGTGGAAAACGAAGGCAAAAGTGAATATTCAATCGCGGATCTCCGAAGACCGTTTCGATTTTTTTGAAGGTTCGCACGATGGTTACGAACGTCTTGAAAATCCGGCAACTCATCAGCGAAGCATTCTATTCTTAAAAAACGATTACTGGATAATGCGCGATTATGTCAAGACCAACGGGACACACGATTACGCGCTGAATTTTCACTTTAACAAACAAACAAATCCGATAATTGAAGACACCGAAAGCGGAAGTTTTTGTGTCAGCGAAACGCCTTCGAACGGAAATGGCTGGCGAATGTTCACATTCGGCGACAACGGCAGCTGGCAGCGCAAGGAAAGCTGGATTTCGGACAGTTACGGCAAAAAAACAAATGCGCCATTCTTGCGTTTTGTTTCAAAAGGCAAAGGCGCGCAGGAATTTTTTACGTTTATGCTACCGTCCGCAAACGGCTTTGCCAAACCCGAAGTTTTTGAAACGGTTGTTTCGGGCGGTCGTGCTTTTGTTGTCAACTATCGCGGTTATTGGGACTTGTTCGTTTTCGCAGATTCTGACGAACAGATCGTCCGCACCGAAATTTTTAACACGAATTTCCGGTTTCTATGGGCGCGGCTGAGTCCCGGCGAATCGGTACCCGAAGAATTTGTGATGGTCGGCGGCACGAATTTCACGCTCGGAAACCGTGAGGTCATCAATTATCCGAGCGAACTGAAATTTGCGGTTGCGCGACGTTTGGGAAATCGGCTCAATGTCCGCACAAGCGAAAATATCTTCAGCATTTCGCTTCCTCAAAAACAAACTTCAACCTATATCCTGAAAAATGGTTTAGAATCTTAATTTAAAGTTCCAAGTTCCAGGTTTCAAGTTCCAAGTTGAATTCGTCTTTTTACTTGGAACCTGGAACTTGAAACTTAAAGACTCAATGAAAAACGTCCTTCAATTTATCGGCAGCTTTCACCAGGGCGGCTCGGAACGTCAAGCCGTGCAACTCGCGCGGCTTTTGCACGAAGATAAAACCGTTAATGTTTTTGTCGCGACTCTCAACAAAGAAGGCGTGTTGCTCAAAGAAATCGAACAACTGAATTTGCCGCAAATTCCCGAATTCAAACTTACTTCATTTTTCAACGCAAATTTTCTGCGGCAAGTACAAAAATGCGCGAAATTTATCCGCAACAGCCGGATCGAAATTGTTCATACGCACGATTTTTACACGAACATTTTCGGAATGTGTGCAGCGGCTTTGGCACGAGTTCCAGTGAAGATCGCTTCAAAACGCGAAACCGGCGGAATGCGTTCGCGTTCGCAAAAAATAATCGAAAAATTCGCGTTCCGGCAGGCAAATGCGATCGTCGCAAATTCCGAAGCCGTCAAAGATTATCTGATTTCGGAAGGCGTTGCGGACGAGAAAGTCAAAGTCATCTACAACGGCTTGGATTTAGACCGCTTAACGCCTCAACAAACGGATAGAAAAACGATCTGCGCGGAATTGGGGTTGCCGGTTGATAAAAATATAAAATTCATCACGCTCGTTGCAAATTTGCGTCATACGGTCAAAAATCAACCGATGTTTTTGCGCGTTGCGGAGAAAGTTTCGCGAAAATTTCCGAACGCGCATTTTGTTCTCGCCGGCGAAGGCGAACTGCTGGAAAATTTGCAAAATCTCGCGAAGGAGTTGAAAATTGATGCAAACACGCATTTTATCGGTCGCTGCACGCGCGTTCCCGAACTACTTTCGATCAGTTCGGTGGGCGTTTTAACGAGCTTTAATGAAGGCTTTTCAAATTCGATCCTGGAATATATGGCGGCCGGACTGCCGGTCGTCGCGACCGATGTCGGCGGCGCGCGCGAGGCGGTCATCGAAAATGAAACCGGTTTTTTGGTCGAATCGGATGACGCGCAAGCGATGGCGCAGCGATTGATCGAATTTTTGCAGACGGAAGAAAAGATGCGAGAATTTGGCGCGAACGGCAGACAGACCGTCGAAAATAATTTCTCTTTGAAGAGTCAGCTAAAGAAAACTTTGGAACTTTACGGTGTTTGAAAGTTTTTACATAGTTCGGGCTGAATTATCAGTTTGTTGACAATCAAGCAATTCTCGTGAAATCATAAATTTGAAAGTGCATTTTGCACGCCTGCCCTTAATCTTCAATTTAAAAAAACAATTCTTATGAAACAAGTTATTCGCAAAGGTTTAAAGGAAATTATCGTGGACGAGGTGACCGACCCCGTCGTGACGACAAATCACGTTTTGGTGCGACCTTTTTATTCGCTCATCAGTCCGGGAACGGAAACCGCCGATATTCATACCGATAGTATCGTCAAGGAAGTTGCCGATAATCCTTCGCATCTGAAAACCGTCTGGAATGTGATGATGAAGACCGATCCGGTCAGCACGTTCAATGAAGTTCGCGCCAAGTTTAAGGATTATGCGGTTCTCGGTTATTCGGGTGCCGGTATCATCATCGAAAAAGACTATAAGGTCACGGATCTGCAAATCGGTCAGCGCGTTGCGTATGGCGGCGAAGGCACCGGACACGGCGAGACGATCAATGTCGGACGTAATTTGATCGCTCGTGTTCCCGATGCGGTTTCGTTTCAGGAAGCGTGTTTTACGACGCTCGGCGCGATCGCGATGAATTCCGTGCGGCTTTCAGAGATCAATGTCGGCGATGTCGTCGCGGTGATCGGGCTGGGTTTGGTCGGGCAATTGGTCGCGCAACTTGTTCGCTGTCAGGGGGGCGTCGTGATCGCGATCGATCTGGACAAAAAACGCGTGGAATTAGCCAAAGAAACAGGCGCGGATTTCGGATTGATCGCCGGCGACACGACTGTGCAGGAAGTCAGAGCCTTGACGAACGGGCGCGGTGCCGATTGCGTGATCGTGGCGGCGGCATCCGCATCGCCAAAACCTTTGCAGCAGGGAATTTCGATGAGCCGCGACCGCGGCCGCGTCGTCATGGTCGGAGCCTGTCCGATCGAGATTCCGCGTGCCGAAATGTATGTCAAAGAATTGAGTTTTATGGTTTCCCGCGCATACGGACCCGGAAGCTACGATCCGAGCTACGAAAAACAAGGCATTGATTATCCGATCAGCTATGTGCGCTGGACGGAAAATCGCAATATGGAAGAGTTTTTGCGATTGATGGCGGTTGGCCGGGTCAACGTCAAACCGCTGATCTCGCACGAATTCGAATTGGAAAACGCGCCGCAAGCCTACGACACGATCATGAACGGCAACGGCAGCGCAAGTCTCGCGGTTGTTTTGAAATATCCGATAAACGAATCGGAAAACGCGGTTGAATCCTTTAAACCGACGCGCAAGATCGTCGTTAATTCCGAGCCGGTCAACAAGTCTGAAATAAAATTTGCCATTGTCGGCGCCGGAAATCTGGCGAAATGGGCGCATCTGCCGGCGATCAAAAAGATTCCGGGCGCAAATCTTCACGCCGTTTATTCAAATCGCGGTGCGCAGGGCAAAGCCTACGCAATGCGTTTCGGCGCGAAATACAGCACTTCGGATTATCAGGAAATTTTGAACGATTCAGATATTGATGCGATCCTGATCTCGAGCCGCCACAAAGAACACGCCGGACAGGCAATTGACGCTTTGAACGCCGGAAAGCACGTTTTTATCGAAAAGCCGATGGCGGTCACGATCGAGGAATGTCAGGCGATCTATCAAGCCGTGCAGAACAGCGGAAAGCGTTTGATGGTCGGTTTTAATCGGCGTTTTGCGCCTTTTTATGTTGAAATGAAGCGCGAGATCGGCAAACGGACGAGTCCGGTCGTGATTTCGACGCGGATGAATTCGCCGGGTATTGAAAACGGCTGGGCGGCTGAAAAAGCACAGGGCGGCGTCGTCCTCAGCGAAGGCTGTCATTTTATTGATCTGATGTATTGGATGCTCGAAAGCGAACCGGTTTCGGTTTCGGCTTACGGTTTCGGCGAACATAATGTCGCGGCAACGCTCAAATTCGCCGACGGCTCGATCGGGAATTTTATTTATACAGTGGTCGGCAGCGAATCGTCGGGCGGCGAAATGGTCGAAGTTTTTGCCTCGGGTGTCGGCGCGACGACCGAAGATTTCAAAAGTTTGACCGTCAAGAAAAAAACGCGCAAAGCGAATTCCAAATGGTTTGCGGCAAAAGGTTATGACGAGCAGTTAAGATCATTCGTCCAAAGTTTGAAGGACGGCACGGAAACCGAGGTCACAGCGATGGACGGAACTCGCGCAACGTTAGGCTGTTTGCTGATCTTGGAATCGGTTCGGACGGGAAAACCCTGCGAATTTAATTTAGCCGAAATTTTGAACTAAAAAGATGCACATTCTTCAACTCGGGCCTTATCCGCCGCCCGAAGGCGGAATCAGCCGTAATATGTTGGCGATTCGTGAAGAATTGTTAAAAAATGGGCATCAATGTTCGATCATTGCGACGGCGAAAAGTTCCAACTTGACGCCCGAACAAGATGTCTATCATCCACGAACGCCGGCGGCCTTGCTCAAATTGCTGAGAGATCTGAAATACGACGTTCTGCACGTTCATATCGGCGGAACACTTCCGTTTCGAATATTTACCTTTTTGGCGATTTGTGCTTTTTTCGGACGTGGCAAGAGTGTTTTGACATTTCATTCGGGCGGCTATGCGGTTGAAAAGGTCAAAACTGCCAGCCGTTTCTCATCGTCCGGTTTGGTTTTTCGGATGTTCCGGAAAATAATCGCGGTCAATCCACTGATGGTCGAGATGTTTGAGAAATTCGGCGTCGAAAAGCAAAAACTACAGTTGATCTATCCGTTTGCTTTGCAAAATCCGGATAAAACCGTCGAACTTCCCCAACAACTGAAAGACTTTGCGGAAAAACACAAGCCTTTTTTATTGGCGGTCTGCTTGTTGGAAGACACCTACGATCTGTTTATGCAGATTGACGCAATGGAAAAGGTTTTGGAAAAATACCCAAACGCTGGTTTGATGATCGTCGGTTCGGGAGATTTGGAAGCCGGATTAAAACACGCGATTGCCGAAAAATCTTACGCCGGTCAAATTTTTTTAACGGGCGATGTCGAGCATCGGATTACGCTTCATCTTATCAATAAATCGGATATTCTTCTTCGCACGACAAAATTTGACGGCGATGCAATTTCCGTTCGCGAAGCCTTATTTTTAGAAACGCCGGTTATCGCGACCGACAACGGAATGCGCCCGACCGGCGTTAATTTGATCCCGATTCAGGATGAAAGATCGTTGGTCAAAAAGATCCTGGAAATCGCCGGCACAGAACTGCCGTTGAAAACCGAAAAGCCTGATGATAAAAGTAATGTCAAAGCAGTTGTCGAAATTTATAATGAGATATTGAAAAAAAAAGATGGTCGGAAAGACTGATCTTTCGCGGATTTTTCAAAACTTATTCACGAAATCTCTCAAACCAAAAAAAGCCGGCAAATCTCTCTTAAATGAATAATTTCTCGTTAAACTGAAAAAAAAGAGGTAATATAACTTTAGTTCTTTCGGACGTTTAAAATCGCTCGTCTTAATTTTCTTTCCCTGCTTTTCTCGATATGTGTGGAATCAACGGAATAGCCTTTTCCAAAAAATCAAAACGAAAAATTGATCGCCGTGTTTTAGAAAATATGCGCGACGTCCAGTTTCATCGCGGACCGGACGACGGCGGAATATTCACGGACGAAAATGTCGGACTCGGACATCGCCGTCTTTCAATCGTTGACGTTTCGCACGGCACCCAGCCAATGTTTAATGAGGACGGCTCGCTTGTCATCATTTACAACGGCGAGATTTATAATCACGCCGATTACCGCGCCGAACTCGAAGCGAAAGGTCACATTTATCAAACGCATTGCGACACCGAAACAATTCTCCATCTTTACGAAGAATACGGCGCGAAATGCGTCGAGAAATTACGCGGAATGTTCGCTTTTGCGATATGGGACCGCCGCGAACAAACGCTTTTTATCGCCCGCGACCGTTTAGGTGTCAAACCGCTTTATTATGTTCACGACCGGGAAGGAAATTTGTTTTTCGGTTCGGAGATCAAAACGCTTTTGGAAGCCGGCGCGGTCAAACCCGAACTCAATTACAACGCGCTGCCCGACCAATTGGCGAATCACGGAACTTCTTTTGACGAAACGCTTTTTAAGGGCGTGAAACGTCTTTTGCCCGGACACACTTTGCTTTGGCAAGACGGAAATTTGCGAATTGAAGAATTCTGGGACGTAAAATTCGAACCAAAGTCAGAACCGCGAGCGGTAGCGACCGGGTTGAATTCGCATAAAAGAGACCAATATTTCATCGAACAATGGCGCGAACTTTTTACAGAGTCAGTGAAATTACGTTTGATGGCTGACGTTCCGCTCGGAATGTTTTTGTCGGGCGGCATTGACTCAAGTGCAATCGCGGCGGTGATGTCCGAAATGGTTGATGAACCGATCAAAACTTTTTCGGTCGGTTTTGCCGAGCGCGAAGCCAACGAATTTGAATATGCGCGGATCGTTGCCAACGCTTATAAAACCGAGCATCACGAAATAACGATCACGCCCGAACAGTTTTTTGCGGAATTGCCGAATCTTGTCTGGCACGAAGACGAACCGCTTGGTTTTATCGCATCAGTGCCGCTTTATTTTGTCTCGAAATTAGCGCAAAAACACGTCAAGGTCGTTCTGACAGGTGAAGGCTCGGACGAAATCCTTGCCGGTTACGGGCGTTATGCAAAAGCAGTCTCGCTTTTGAACTACGGCGAAAAATATGAATCAGTGATACCGAATTTTCTGCGCGAGATCGTCAAATCGGGCGCGTCACTGGTTGGCGGAAAACTTAATCGGACATTTTTGACGCGCCAATCGGACATCGAAAATTTGTTTCTTGATAATTTCGCCGTTTTTTCAAAAACAATGCAGAATAATCTTTTGTCAAACGAAACAAAAGCGCGAATCGCTGAACAAAATCCGTATGTTTATCAAAACAAATGGCTCGAAAAAACGGACGCGAAAGATGTTTTGGACAAACTGCTTTACGTTGATACAAAAACCTATCTGCACGAGCTGTTGATGAAACAAGATCAAATGTCAATGGCGGCTTCGATCGAATCGCGGGTTCCTTTTCTCGATCATAAACTCGTTGAATTTACGGCGCAAATGCCGATCAATATGAAGCTTCGCGGAAAAGAAACAAAATTTCTGCTGCGCGAAGCGATGAAGGGAATTTTGCCCGAAGCGATTTTAACGCGCTCGAAAATGGGTTTTCCCGTGCCGATCGGAAATTGGTTTCGCGGACGATTTAAGCACATTGTTGACGAATATGTTTTGAGCGAAAGAAGTTTATCGCGCGGAATTTTCAACGCTGAATTTGTTCGCGAAATCGCGGCAAAACACAAATCGGGCGAAAATCACGATGAAAGATTGTGGTTTCTTGTCAATTTTGAGATCTGGCAGAGAAGATTTTTCGACGGCGAAAGGGCGGAAAAGAAAGAAATTGAAACGCAGGAAGCAATTTTAGTTTAGAAAATTAGTTACTGTAAATAATTCGTGCTGATTGGCGTATCAATTGCCACTAGTGGTGCTGGGCTGAAATTTCCCAACACTATCAGACCGTCAAAGGACGACCTGTATATGTCCATTTGAACGGCTTTGCCATTGTCCGGTTGAAGTATTCGATGAATTCTATGATTCGCTCTCGCAATTCCTCAACC
>JANPDZ010000629.1:0-15220 GCA_031431735.1 Acidobacteriota bacterium
ATAATTGGAGCAAGCAAGAACTGGAAGATTATCTGAAAATGGCGATTAGAGATGCAGATGAAAAAGGTAGATTGCGAATGGCAATAAAACGAGGTTTGGCAGAAGGCAAGATTGAAGGCAAGATTGAAGGCAAGATTGAAGGCAAGATTGAAGGCAAGATTGAAGGAATTGAGATTGGCGTGGAAAAACGAAATATAGAAATAGCTATAAATTTAGTAAACTTAGGATTAGACAATCAAACAATAGTTGAAGCGACTGGTTTAAGCATTGAAGAAATTGAAGAACTAAAAAGAGAGTGAAACGATGGATTCTGTGATCGATAAAAAATTAGACGAATTTTTTGAAAAAGATTCCGCTAGATATATGGACATGTCTATTTTTGATGAAATCTTTAAGAGAATCAGAGAACTTGAAGATACTAACCCGGAACTTTATTTTTATGAACAGAAACGAAACTGGGATATAAAAGCTGTGATAGATACCGCCAGAGAAGAATGAATAGCCAGATTCCAAATGCTTTTGTTCCATAGTTTCAAATTTGGCAGAAACGCGAAGATTGAAAGGCTGATTGCCGGTCGTGTTTCTGACCGCTTACTCGGGCAAAAACCAGACTTGTCCGATTCTGATGGCAAGGGCAAGGAGTCCGAGCAGAAAGAAAAAATACTCAAGCGAAAGCAAAATATTCATAATTATGATGTTTCGATTGCCCGAAATGGCGAATCGGCGCACGCTGAAAGAAATCACGATCAGCAAGACGCTCGCAATGATGATCGAAGCCAGAAACAAAAACCAACTGGCATAAAGCAAACTGTGCGGTTTCGGCACGGCAGTCAGTTTTGTCCAAAGCCCCGTGCAGATTGCAAGTTCAAGCGTAATCAGCCATTTGCTCCAATCCTGAAGCAGTTTGTATGACTCGACCATCGCCAGCGTTCTTTCAAAGTTCCAACCGTCACTCATTTTTCTTCCTCTAATTTCGATAAATCTGATAATCAATCTCCGCAAAAATATTGTCGCGGCTTTCGATTTCAGGAAAAGTTATTACCTGGTTTATTACCTAGTTTAATCGTTATTACCTAGTTTTCGCCAAACGGCATTGCGTCCGGTTGAAATTGCTTCTACCAAACCTTTCTTTTTCATATCGCGCAAAACTTTCCGAATCATATCAATACTTGCGGGAACTTGTTTTTCGATTTCGGCAATCCGAAATTCATTCGATAAACCGGCAATTGCCGCTTCAATCATCGCGGTTTTTTCGCCACGCGGAGAAACAATCAGGTCGGCGCGGGCTTCAAAGATTTTGTAAGATTCTTTGAGAATGTAGAGCAAATAATTGATCAGATGCCAGGCGTCGTGCGTTCCTTTGTGCCAGCCGTTTGAACTCGTTTCGAGCGTTTCGTAATAACGTTCTTTGTTTTCCTCAATCAATTTTTCCAAACTGATATAACGCCCGACTTCATAGCCGAGTTGATACGATTGAAGCAAAAAAAGCAGACGCGAAACTCTGCCGTTGCCGTCGCGGAACGGGTGAACACAAAGAAAATCGAGATTGAAAGCCGCCAACGCAATCAAAGGATGAACCCAATTTTCATTCAAACAGCGATGCCAATTTTCGACTAATTTCTGCATAAATTCCGGTGTTTGCTGAGGGCTGACGGTTGAAAAGCGGACACGGCTTCGCCCGTCTGCGTATTTTTCGATGATGTCGTTTGGCTGGGTTTTGTATTGTCCCGCATCGCCTGTTTTGGCGCGTGAAAGATAATGAAGTTCACGGATAACGCCTTCGGTCAAAACTAAATTTTTGCCTTGTTCGTGAATGAGTTTGAGCGCGTCCCGATAACCGCGAATTTCTTCTTCGCTTCGGTCGTGCAAAACGGAACGCCCAAAAATTACCGTCCCGATTCGTTCTTTTTGAATTTCAATGCCTTCGATGCGGTTTGACGAAATCGCGCTTTCGATGATCGCGTTTTCGCGCAAACCTTTTAACTTCTGCGGCGATTGCCGCGTAAAAAGTTCCTGCTTTCCACGCGCTTCGCCCAAATCTGCCAGATACCAGCTCGTCGAAAGCGGCACAGAAGAAATTTGTTGGGCAAATAGTTCAAAGGTTTTCATTTCTAGCTTCGGTAAATCCGATAATCAATCTCCGCAAAAATATTGTCGCGCGATTCGATTTCTTTGAGAAGCGGTTCGTTGAAATCACTTGTTTCGAGCATCGTTGCCAGCAGATCAAAGCGGTGGATGTGCGATTGGAATCGGCGCGATGAATATTGGACAGTTGTGCCTTGATAGATTTGAAACGCCCAATCGCTTGATTGCGCGAGCAGTAATTCACGCGCCAGTTGATTCAAAACGCGTCTTTCCATTTCGCTCGGAAATTCAAAACGGTTCGCAAGTTCGGTCATTTTGCGTTCGGCATCGTGTTGGTACGGATACATCCACGAATTGTCTTCGTTGAGCCAGACTTTGTAATAACCGTTTTCGCCCCAGCTCGAAGCGGTCGGTTGCTGGATCTGGATCGGGATCTTGGCGTCGAGAAAATCGCCGGGCGCGATCGGCTTTATTTCCGTTTGGTCGTAGAAGAGCTGACGAAACAGATAATCAATGAACATCGGACCTTCATACCACCAATGCCCGTAGAGTTCGGCATCGTAGGGCGAGGTCACGAGCGGCGGATGGTCGCCGAAGTTTTCGCGCAGGACGCGCGCCTGATCTTTGCGTTTGCCGATAAAATCAAAGGCGTGAAGCGCGGCTTTCTGATGCGCGATTGCCGGAACGTAAGGCTGTTTGTTTTGTTGGCCGACGCCGCGTTCGCCGATTCTATAATATTTCAAGCCCAAATGGCGGCGTTCGCCGTTTTCGTGAAGATGCGGTTTTAAGTAATCAAGCGGCAGATCCCAACCGACATCACGGTAAAATTCGCGGTAAAAAGGATCGCCCGGATAACCGACTTCCGCGCTCCAAACCTGTTGCGACGTTTCGACATCGCGGGCAAAGATCGCGACGCCGTTCGGACACATCACAGGAGCGTGAACACCGAAACGCGGACGCGGATCGCCGTAAAGGATCGCGTGCGAATCGCCGATAAAATATTCGATTCCGGCATCTTTCAGCAAATCTTCGATGCCCGGTTCGTAGGCGCATTCCGCGAGCCAAATTCCGCGCGGGTTGCGATGGAAATGTTTTTTGTAATTGGTGACGGCGATCTCAATCTGTGCGCGGCGCGCTTCCGGCGTTGAAACGAGCGGAAGAAATCCGTGGGTCGCACAACAGGTGATGATCTCCAAAACGCCTTCGTCCTGCAATTCGCGAAAAGCATTGATCAGATTTCGCCCGTAACGATTGTTCCATAATTCGAGCGATGCGCCCAAGTTATCAACATACATTTTGACGACATCGTAAAATTCGGGTTCTTCACGCTTGACGCGTTCAAATTCCTTAAGGGCGAGCGCAAGCAGATTTTCGAGATGCCGCGTGTAGCGTTCCTGTAGCAGCGGATCAGCGAGCATTTCGCAAAGTGGCGGCGACACATTCATCGCGAGGCGCGGGCACGCGCCTTCTTCGTGCTGATTTTGAAAGATGAAGATCAGCGGCAGATAAACTTCCGTGATGGCTTCGTAAAGCCAATCTTCTTCTAAAAATTCAGGATATTCGGGATGCCGCACAAAGGGAAGGTGCGCGTGTAAAATTAAGCTGAAATAACCTGTCGGCATAAAAAGATTTTAACGCAAAGGCGCAAAGACGCAAGGGCGCGAACAAATTTTAATTTTTGCCGACGAAACACACGAATATAAGAGATTTATAAATTTTTTCGTATTTTTCGTGTGTTTCGTCGGCAGAACCTCTTGCGTTAAAGAAAATTAGTTTCCAATTCTAAAAGAACTGACCGGCGAAAGTTTCGGTAAATATTTCGGCGTGTCTTTCGTCGAAAGAGTTTTCGGAACGGTTCGCTTTTTGAGCGTTTTCGGGAAATTAACCAAACTCGCACCAAAAACGGCTGACCCGATTTCTTCTTCCTCGAAAACTTCATTGTCGAAAACGTCGAAATGTTCTTTCAAAGCTGCCAACGCATTTTCCGTGTTCAGCTTTTCGGTATTGGCGGTCAAAAATGTAAAAAGCGCATCGCTGATCTGCCCTTGCAGATCGGCCAGCGAAATGCCCGAAGCGAGCGCGAGCAGCGCGAAACGCATTTCTTCAGAATTGAATTCATTGAAATCGAAATGTTGTTTGCCGACCAATTGATAAAAAGCATTGTCGGTTGCCTGTTGCGCAACTTCAAAATCATCACCGGCGAGCGCAACTTCAAAAGCGTCTTGCTTGAAGCCGGAAATGTCCAAAACCTGCGCGAAAGTGTTCGCGGAAACTGCCCAATCCGCGTCGGATGCAATGCGCGGGCTCGGGCTTTTACGCGGCGTTTCAATCGTGTTCGAGAAGATGACGCGGATAAAAGGGCGATTCGGCGCGTAAAAACCGATCTCGCCGCGATAGCTGGCGTCGGCTTCGGTGTTGAACCAGTAGTTGCCTTCCGCGTCAACGGCACGGATTTCCTCGCGTCCGGTTTTCAGATTGACGAATTTGGCGACGAGCTGATAATTGCCCGTGTTTCCCGCGAAAACTTTTTGCAAGGTCTGAAACGGGTTGTTTTTGATTGACCAGTAAAAATAAAGCCGATTCGGCGATTGCATTTGCAGACGCGCCCGATTTTCCTTTTGCAGTTCTGGCAATTTCGGTGCGGCAAGTTCCGCAAAGATCGGGTCAATTTCAGCTTCGGCTTCCGATTCTGCCGAAATCGGCTCTTCGTCAACCAAAAATTGCGGCGGTTTGACATCGGGCAAATCGTCGCCGCCGGATTTGATTAATTCTGCCGATGAGACGGGATTTAATTTAAAATCTTCCAAAACAAATGTTGTTTGTTCGGTTTCGTCTGTTTTTAATAGTTCGTTATTTGTATCGTTTTCGCTCATAAATTTATCTTAAAAAATATAATATAAAACGAAATTATGCGGGTTTTTTGAGAAAACAACAAGCATCAGCAAGTAAAAAGTGAAAAGTAAAAGGCGAAACGGTTAAGTTTTTGCTTTTTTTAACCACTCACGCAAAATAAAATTAATACGGTTTTCACTTAAAAACTATGCAATAAGTCAGAACCCTGCGCGGTCGCGACGCTTTTGTTTATCGATAACATTTAACAGGTCGCTACCGCTCGCTGTTCTGACTTATTGCAGACAGCTAATGCACATTTGATTATTGAAAAGCGTATAAGTATCATTTAGAGGCGGTCTTTGACCGCCGTTTGTCGAGTTTGATTAACATCCGACGGTAAAAGACCGCCTCTAAACGACGATTTTAGTTTTATGTAATTTTGTTCGACGGCTTAGTTTAAATTGTGTCCAAATTTAGTTTTTGATCGGTTTATTATTTTTCAGTTTGACCTCGATCTTGCCAAGGTTGGTTTTGATTTGCGAGCGGACGGGAATTCGGCGCGAGTCATCCGTGATCCAAATGATCATACTTCCTTCTTGCTCGATCAGCCGGTTAACTCCGAAAACTTCGGGTTCAATACGAAAGCACATTATTTTTCCGAGAACTGTTTTTTGAATTTCGCGACCCGTGACGCGGATCGGAACTTTATAAACCAAACCCGAATCGCTGACGGTCAGTTCAAAAACCTTGCCGACGGCTAAAGGCAAAAGCCGCAGAGCGTAAATTCCCGAAACCATATCGTGAACTTCCGTCTGGATTTCCGAAGCAATCTTGCGCGGCACACGCATCGGTTCTTTCGGATTCGTTTCAACATATGTAACTTGTTTTGCGTCGTAATCAAAAAAGGCTTCCGAATCGCGTATGCGTTCTTTTTGTTCATCGTGTTTAATGGTTTTCAGGATCCGGAAATTTTGGCTGTCAACCGTTGACTCGTATTGCTGCAGAAAACTGTAGCGAACAAGCTTGAGCAAACTTCCTTTCGATACGGCTTCAGTTTTTATCAAATAATTATTACTGTTCGGCGCGTTGGTGAACTTAAAAGTCAAATCGGCGATCGCGATGCCTTGAATGATTTTGCTGACCTTTCCTTCGTAAGTAAGAACTTCGCCAACGGCAAAAGGTTTGGTTTGCGCCGACATTTTGGGCGCAAATGCGCCAACCAAAATAAAAAGCATCAGTAAAGCGAAAAATTTGTGTTTCATAAATCTAACTGCAAAAATAGGCTTTGGCGGCTAAAACGCCCCACGCGAAAATTAACCCGAACGCGGCACGATATTCTCTGTAACGTAAGTATAACTGAAAATCGAATTTTTCGACAGACTTTTTCCACGCCGTCACGCGTGGAAAAAAGAGCGGCACCGCTTTTTTATATTCTTCAAAATCCGCACCGAAAATCTGCGTCAAATCTTCTGCTTCGACGCGCATTACAGGCAAATAGATGCCTAGGAACAGGACAATAAAAATGAGCGCGAGCCACCAAACGCCTGACGCAACCGTAAATCCGACACCGAGCAGAAGGCTTCCCAAGTAAAGCGGATTGCGCGTAAAAGCGTAAGGCCCGGAAATCGCTAAATTCTGATTTTTGCGAATATGTCCCGATGCCCAGCCGCGAATTAAAATTCCGATGATCGAAATAATCGAGCCGGCAATTAAAGTAACGAGCGCGGGTTTTGCAAAAATCAAAAAGATGATCGCAAACAGAAAGCCGAGCGGAACACGAAGTCGCTGTAAAAGTCTTTTATTTTTTGAAACCATTAGCTAAGAGGAAAATTATCTTTGTTTCGCGCATCGTTTTCAAACATCGCGGAGTCTTTTTTGAACTGCGTCCGAAACCGTCTCGACCGAAATGTCCATACAGATCCAGTTTGAACAGGTTCGCCGATGACAATCAACGCGGCAATTGATGTCGTTTCGCTGGACGCAAACATCGTGCGGATTCGGACTTCCGTTGCGCCACCATTCGGTCGGACCGAAAATTCCGACGACCGGCGTGTTTGCGGCAACTGCCAGATGTGTCGGACCGGTGTCGCCGCCGACATAAATGCGCGCCCGCCGTGCCAATTCGTAAAAACCTTTCAAACTCGGCTGTGCCGCAAAAATTTTACCTGATCGGCTGTTTTGCAAGACCTTGTTTGCCAGATCGGTTTCGTTCGGCGCGGTTGCGATAACCGAAACCAAACCGTTTTCTTCCCAAAGTTTATCGGCTAACGCGCCGAATTTTTCAGCGTGCCAGAGTTTTGTCACCCAACCGCCCGCCGGGTTCAAGATGGCAAAGTTTTCACCTGTTTCGGAAATGATGCGGGCGGCTTCCGCTTTGTGTGCGTCGTCGGTAAAAATCGGGAATTCAAAGTTTTCCGTTGGAATGGCAATGTTCAGTGCTTTTTCGGCAAGCGTTAGATTTTTGCGGATAATGTGAATCTTTTTCGGCGTTTCAAAGGTTTTGGTTAAAAGAAAACGGCTCGCAGGTTCGCGCAGATGTTTTTTGGAAAATCCGTAGCGGCGTTTTGCTTTCGATACTTTGGCGATCACGGCAGATTTTAGAAGCCCTTGAAAATCGAGCGCGATGTCATAGCTGAACCGACGAATTTCGCGCATCTGCCGCCCGGCATTGCGTAAAATTTCATCAATCACTTTTCCGCCGCGAAGCGCACGCGTGTCAATTTCGATTAAATTTGTGATCAATTGGTTTCCGCGCAGTATTTCCGCCGAAGATTTTTCGACTGCCCAGGAAATCTCCGCGTTCGGCAATGCCTGCCGGACGGCCGCGAGTGTCGGCAGAGTATGCACAATGTCGCCGATACTGCTGAGTTTGACAAAGAGGATTTTCATTTGCTTCAATCTTAAACCGTTAATAGTAAATGATGAAATGGACGGCTGTAAACCTGCGCTTATTTATTGCGAAAGTGAAAAAGCGAAAATTCGTCGAGCCGCTTTCTATTCGATGCAAGAATTAAGAAGCCAAAAAACGCGGCGATTTTAATCCCGATCTGGCATTTATCCGAAAAGTTTATGGTTGCCGTTATTTTCGAATAGAGGTATAGTTTTTTCAAACTCTTAAAAAACTCTGGAAATTTTTACCTAAAATACGCTATTGTATAAGTTAGAGTTGTTTTTTGCTCTGCCGCCCGCGCGGTCTGCTGTTTATGAATAAATCGAAACGATCACAAGAAGATTTGCGTCCCGCTCTCGTTTTTTTGAGCGGGGATTTACTTGCCGTGCCGATTCCGCTTGAGCGCGAAGAGGTTATTTTGGGCCGTGCGATCGAAGCCGATGTTCGCGTCAATGATTCGAAAACTTCACGCAAACACGCCCGCATCAACGCGATCAACGATGAAAAAAGTCAAACAATTTCGTATGTTTTGACTGATTTGAGTTCGCGCAACGGAACGCTTCTGAACGGTCAGAAAATCCGCCAGGAAACGCTTCAGAACGGCGATAAGATCACGATCGGCGAACATATCTTGCGTTTTGAGTTTTTAGATGAAATTGACCGCGAATTTCACCGTCAGATCCATCGGTTGCTGTCGCACGACGATTTGACCGGATTGCTTTCGAGCCGTTCGTTCTTTTCGGAACTGCGGCGCGAATCGGCGCGTGCGAAAGCCGAAAATCGTCCGTTTTGTGTTTTAATGATGGACGTTGACTTTTTTAAGAATGTCAACGACACTTACGGGCATCTGACGGGCAGCAAAACGCTCGAAGAAATCGGCTATTGCATTACGCAAAATCTCAGAAGCGGCGACGTCGCATCGCGGTTCGGCGGCGAAGAATTTGCCGCATTTTTACTCGATGCCGAACTCGCGCAAGCGATTGTCGCGGCTGAAAGAATCCGCTCTGAAATCGAAAATCAGGCATTCACCGTCATTCGCCAGGGCAAACCGTCGGAAAATCACCATATTACGATCAGCATCGGCGTGGCATCGTTTCCCGATGATTCGAGTGATGTTATCGAGCTTGTCGAAATGGCTGATTCCGCGCTTTACCGCGCCAAACGCGAAGGTCGCAACCGCATCTGTGCGTATCGCGATCTGGATCCGGAAGAAACAAACAAAATGCTGCCGCCGCGCGCCGAATAGGAACATACAAAAAATAACTTAGAACGATAGTTTAGAGGCGTGTCTTTGACCGACGGGCAACGCGGTCTTTAGAGCGGCTACTAAACGATCAAGTTTTTTTTAACTGTTATAAATTATTATTTACATATTCCTAAGTTCCGGGTTTCGAGTTCCAAGTTTCAAAATTCAACTTATGTGTTTCAAGTTTCAGATTTGAAGCGGCGGGATTTTTTTGCAACTTTTCTATTTTAGCTGACGTGAAAGACAAGGAAAAGTTTTCGTGATAAAATTTCCAAATAAAATTGCCGTGAATCTGAATTCTGTTTTTGAAACTTGAAACTTGGAACTAAAAAAACGTGATTAACAAACTCAATCTTTCCAGCCGCCCTTTTCGCAATCGCACTTTGCCGTATTTGATGACGCTTTTGCTGTTGGCGTTTTCCGTCGGCGGCGTGGTTTTGTGCTTTGCCAAATTGAGCGATATTCGCAAAAATAACGAGCTTGCCAAAAAAGACATCGTCGAAATTGAAAAAAAACTCAACGAACTCAATAGCCAACGCGAAGCCGTCCAAGAGGAATTAACGCCCGACCAACGCGCCCGGCTGATTGGCACACATAAACTCGTCGCCAATAAATCTTTCGGCTGGTCGCGGCTGTTTTCCGATCTCGAACAAGTTCTGCCCGGAAGCGTCAGCGCGTCGCGCATCAGCGTCGAAAATATTTTCAAAGACGGCGACCGCATCAAAGCCGAACTCAATTTTTCGGTCTTGAGCCGCGATTATCAAAGCGTCGCGGTGATGATTGACAATATGAACAATTCGGGCGTTTTCAAAGCCGAACTGCGCGGGCAGGATCGGCAGGAAACCGAACGGCTGACCTTTACCGAATACACTCTACATCTGATCTACGCGCCGAATTATCTGGCTCCGACCGCCGCCAATCCATCCGATCTGGCGATGGAGCAGCAAGGAGGAAATCAGTAATGGACGATAACAATCTGAAAGCTGACAATTCGGAGGTCGAAACCAAACCGCAGATTCACGTCAATGAACTCGGTTCGACGATAGATTCGACCGTCGTCGTTGAAGAACAAGACCGCACAGTTTTGCTGACCGAAACGGGAACGATCATCATTCCGAAGGAAACGATGATTGACGTTCCGCCAAAAAATCGGGAACGCAAAGTTTATGCGGGAATGTGGGGAATTCCTGAATTAGTGACGGTCGGAATCGGGCTGTTGGCGGTTTTGATAACCATTTTGCTGTTTGTTTTTCTCCTTTTTCCGGCGCAAAAGGAATTATCCGATAATCGTTCAAAACGTGACGACTTGAAAAAAAAACGCGACGATGAACAACGCAGACTCGGAACAACTACCGATACGACAAAACGCGTGAATGAACTGACGAGAAGCGTTGACGATTTTGAAACGCGCTTTTTAACAACTGAAACCAACGGGAGAACCGCCCTTTACCAACAGCTTAACGGCTTGATTGCGGCTTACGGTTTGACGAATACGTCAGGTCCCGATTACGCGCCGCTCGCGATTGCCGATCAAACCCGCAACATTCAGCAATCCGAAGAAGAAAAAGGCCGGTCAAAATTTATTAGTATTTATCCGGGCGTTTATGTGACGATGACGCTCGACGGTTCGTATCAGAATTTGCGGCGGTTCATTCGCGAAATCGAAACCAGTAACCAATTTGTCGTGATCAGCACGATCGAACTTGAGCCTTCGGAAAATAAAGAGAAACAGGGAATTGATCAAACGGTGCCGACGCAGGCAACAGTCAAAAATCCGCCGCAGGTTAATAATCCGAACGGTCAGAGTCCGTTTGGCAATCCGAATGCTTTTCAGCAACCGAACTTGCCGCAACAACCCGTGACGAAAATTGATCGCGGCAAAACGCGGGGCGAAACCGTTACCTTACGGCTTGAATTGGCGGCTTATTTTCGCCGTCCGAATTTTCAACCGCAGTCTGTCAAGACAAGTGCGCAGTAGTAATTTTTAGATTGACACTCTCCAACCAAAATCAAAGATTTATGGATTGGAGATTCTTGCTCTGAGCGTCTAATGACTACTCATATCTAACAAGCGTTACTTACCGTATGCCCTGCGGTAGAAGTCTATTAACGACTTGTTTATATTTTAGTTATTTTGGATGTGTTTTGCAAGAACGCCCTACATCTCACTCAAACGCGCTACGCTTTGCGTTATGAATGGAGTCTTGGGCTTAGGAAGGATAAACACAATGAAGATTTTTGAGGGCAAAAGTCCGGCGGAAAGAAATAAGATCATTGCGGCAATCGTGATTGGCGTGTTGGCGGTGCTTGCCCTCGTCAATCTCATTTTCGCGCCTTTTTCGGGCAGTAAAAAGCCGTCCGCCAAACTTTCGCCGAGTCCGACAGCAACTGCTTCGACCAGTAAGAGCACGGTTGCCCCTTCGATGCCAAAACAGGAAGAGATTGATCAGACGTATCTTTCAATGCCCGTTTCAATGCAGAATCCGCCTGCCGGAGCCGATGCCGGAAGAAATATTTTCGCGTTTTACGAACCGCCGATCCCGACGCCGTTCAGCCCGACACCATATGTTACTCCGTCGCAAAAACCTACTCCGCCACCAATTCCTGAACCGACACCGAATATTGTAGTCAGCTATATCAGCAAGCAAAATGTTTACGAGGGCGAAAAAGGTTTCAAATTGGAGATCGGCGGCGATAAGTTTACACCCGATACTTATATCTTTTTCAACGGGCAGCAATTACCGACCAATTACATCAATCCGCAGCAACTGTCGGCGGATATTCCGGCGAACTTTATTGCGATTCCCGGTCAAAGAATTATCGAAGTTCATTCGCCGGACAACAAGTTTTTTTCAAATAAGATCATTTTTAATATTCAGGCTAAACCCTTGCCGCAGTTTCAGTATCTCGGCATCGTTTCGCGCAAACGCGGCAACAACGACACCGCATATATTCAGGAACAAGGAAAAACTGTCCCGACGAGTGCGCGTCTCAATGATATTCTCGGCGGACGTTTTCGGCTGGTCAGCATTTCGCCCTCCAGATTGCTTGTGCAGGACATCAACTTAGGATTTACGCATCCGATTGATCTGGTGAAAGGTGCGGGACAAAATTCGACGACGCGCCCGACTAATCCGAATTTTCCGAATGGCTTCGATCCCAATCCGCAAAATTTTCCGCAGCAATGTCCACCGGGTATTCCGTGCAATCTTAAACCCTACATTCCGCCGACGCCGCAGGATAAAAAGGACGTTGACGATGACGACAATGACGATGATGGCGATAACTGAAATTAGTCGAGAGTCGAGAGTGGAGAGTCGAGAGTCAAATAATTCTCTCGACTCTCGACTCTCCACTCGCCACTCCGAGAGCGGGATGTCAATGATTGCGATCCTGGCGGCGATGACGCTTTTTGCGATGAGTTTGCTGGCAATCGCGCCGACCGTTTATATCGAAGTTCAGCGCGAAAAAGAACTAGAATCAATTCGCCGGGGCGAAGAAGTTGCCGACGCAATCAAGGAATACGTTTTATATTACAAAGGTGCAAAATTGCCGAACACAATGGACGATCTGCTCGAAGGACTTCCGTTTGGCACGAAAAAACGGATGATCCTGCGACCTTCGGCGGCGATCGATCCGCTCAGCGAAGACGGCAAATGGCGTTTGATCAAACCCGAAAGTCAAGCGTTTATCAGCTTTGGGAAACGTGTCCAGGTTTACAACAACGGACTTTTGCCGTCGAGTCCAAGCCAGGTCTTTGACCGATTTGCCTTGCCGCTCGTCAATATTATCAACACCAAAAGCGAAAGCGATACCAAGGAGGCGGACGAAACCGAAATTGACGATGTGACTGAAAATACGCCTTTTATCGGTGTCGCCAGCCAGAGCAAAAGCAAATCCATCATCGCCTATTACGGCATCGAAAATCACTCGAAATGGATCTTTACGCCGCTTTTCCGGGGCACCGGAACAAGTGCCATTGACCCGCGAAAACAAGAGCAGCTTAATCAGGAAAACCTCCAAGAATCGCGATAAGTAGAGCAATTTTTAAGTTTTCTTGGGTTTTGTCTTCGTTCAGAGTCCAAACTTTAGTTTGAAAAACCGCCGCGCTTCGCTGGCGGTTACACGCTGAAGCGTGGACTCTGAACGAAGACAGAAAACCCAGATAATTTAAAAATTGCACTAAATAAGTAACCAGACAAAAATAAACATTACGTCGTTTAGAAGCGGTGCGGTGACCGCCACATCCGTTAATGTAACAAACATCTACAAGTCTAAAAAGTGAAAAAGTGAAAAAGTGAAAAGGTGAAAAAGTTGATTGATCTAATCAACTTCTTTACCTTTTCTTTGAATTAATTCACCAAAAAACATCAGCCAGAGAATTATTTGACCTGCTATGTACCAGATAATTGCAGTATAAGGGAAGTAATGTTGAGTCCAACCTTTATCTTCAGCAAACTGATAATCTGATGCAAAAAATATTATTAAGCTATAGTGGACTATCATCACTGTAACGAAAAGAATTTGCATAAACAGATCATCTAATTTCCCAAACAGAAAAATTGCGACAAATAGCAATATCCACGGTATTAGAGGCAGTAAAAGATAAAAATTACCGTGTCCGCCGCCGGTGCTGAGCAGAGCGAGAAAAAAATATCCGACCGTATAAATAAAACCGAACAAAATTTTGTGGATTATTTTGCTCATACAAATTTCCACTATTTTGTGAAATCGAAAACGATGTTGCAAAACGCTTTCACGCCAACATCGAGGCGGCTGTCGTCAATGAAAAAATCGGGCGTGTGATGCGCGGCGGTGTCTTTCGGATTTTTGCCTTTCGGCATTCCGCCGACGAAAAAGAAAAATGTCGGCACCTTTGCACCGTAGAACGAAAAATCTTCCGCGCCCGTCACCCATTCGGTTTCGAGAACGTTTCCGGTGCCCGCCGATTTTTCGAGCGACGGCAACATTTTCTTGACCAAATCAGGCGTGTTGTATGTCACCAGAGTTTTCGTTTCAATCGAAACTTCAGCGGTTGCGCCGACGCTTTCGGCGATTTTTGTGGCGGTCAGCTTGATTCTTTCGTGAACATCTTTTTGAATTGCCGAATCGAGCGTGCGAATCGTTCCCGCCATCGTTAATTCTTCGGGAATAATGTTTTCGCGGACACCGGCGTTGATCTTTCCGATGGTAATCACGACCGGCGATTTTGTTAATTCCGATTGACGCGAAACGATCAGTTGCAAGCCATTGACGATTTGCGCGGCGGTCGTGATCGTGTCAATGCCGAGCCACGGATACGCGCCGTGTGTTTGTTTGCCCTTAATGCGTATCGAAAACCAATCGCTCGAAGCCATAAACGAGCCCGATTTGTATTTGATCTGCCCGATTTCGGTTTGGGCGTTGATATGTATGCCAAAAACCGCGTCAACCTTTGGATTATCCAGAACGCCTTCCTTGACCATCAAAGCCGCGCCGCCTTCTTCGCCCGCCGGTGCGCCTTCTTCCGCCGGTTGAAAGATAAAAACGATCGTGCCTTTGATCTTATCTTTCATTCCCGATAAAACTTCCGCAGTTCCCAAAAGCATCGCAATGTGCGTATCGTGTCCGCAAGCGTGCATCACGCTGACAGTTTGCCCGTTGTATTCGCCGGTTTCTTTTGATGCAAACGGCACATCAACACGCTCTTTGACCGGCAAACCGTCAATGTCGGCGCGAAGTCCGATGACCGGTCCGGGCAATGCGCCTTTCAAAATTGCGACGACGCCGGTTTTCGCAATGCCGGTTCTTACTTCCAAACCGAGGCGGCGAAGGTGTTCTTCGATATATTTTGATGTTTTGAATTCACGATTTGAAAGTTCGGGAAACTGGTGCAAATGCCGCCGCCATTCGATGACTTTCGGCATAATTTTTTCGGTCGCTAAATTGATCTCTTTACTCATATCAACGGCAAAAATGGGATTGACGCAAAACAACAAGACGAACACAAAGGAAAGAAGTTTTTTCATTAATTCTCCAAAGGATTGAAATGTTTTGAGTTTAGCGCGAATTTTGCTTTGGGCAAAACGAAAAAAGGCAATCAGCGAAAATCACCTAAGGCTATTGCAAAGTCAGAGATTTTTCTGAACAGTAGGCTCAGTGTGAGTTGGGGCGCAAGCAACCCTTCC
>JANPDZ010000630.1:0-9855 GCA_031431735.1 Acidobacteriota bacterium
CGCTGACCGACCGCCGGGCAAAAAATGATAAAGCGATCATCGAAACATCTCAGAATCTGAGCCGGATAGTTTTAGAGCCGTTTGCCAAAGAACTTCAAAATATCAAGCGAATCGTCGTGATCGCCGACGGTGCTTTGCAGATGGTTCCTTTCTCCGCATTGACGTCGGCGACTGATGCCGTTTACCAACCGCTTATTTCAAAAGCCGAGATCATCAATGTGCCGTCATTTTCGACTTTGTTTTTTCTCTCTGAAAACAAAGCCATCCGCCAAAAATCGCCTGACAAGAAGCTGGCTATTTTTGCCGACCCGATCTTTCAGGGCGACGACGAGCGTTTGATGTTGAACAAAACGACAAAGCCGAAAACTCCGCAAAATTCAACGGAAATGTCCGGGAATTTAACCCTCGCTCTGCGTGACTTTGAGATTGAGCGGCTTGCGCGTTTGCCGTTTAGCGGTGCCGAAGCGCGTGAAATCGGCAAATTTGCGCCGCAGCAGACGTTTCTGGCATTGGGCGCAAACGCTTCGCGGCAGAGATTTCTGCGCGGAGATTTTAATTCATACCAAATTCTGCATTTTGCGACGCACGGCTTTTTGAATCAGCAAAATCCCGAATTATCAGGTCTCGTGCTTTCCCTTTACGACGAAAAACGCATTCCGCAAAACGGCTTTTTGCGGATGATTGATTTGTATTCAATGCGTTTGAACGCCGATTTAGTGGTTTTGAGCGCGTGTCAGACCGGTCTCGGCAAAGAAACAGACGGCGAAGGGATTGTCGGACTGACGAGCGGATTTATATATGCGGGAGCGTCGGCCGTTGTGTCGAGTTTATGGAAGGTCGAAGACGCGGCGACCGCCGAATTGATGAAAAGATTTTACCGCGCAATGCTCAAAGAAAATCAAACACCGTCGGCCGCGCTGCGTATCGCCAAAAACGAATTGCGACAAATTCCGCGATTCAACAATCCCCGCTATTGGTCGGGTTTTACGCTTAACGGCGAATGGCGTTAGCGGCGCACGCGGAAAGTATATTCCGTGACCGATTCAAACTCACGCTGCGCGTTTTGTCCTTCGAGACAAATAATGTAAGTCCGGTTTTCCAGCTTTTCGGCAGAAATTGTCAAACTAAGCGATTTTATGTTCGGCGAAGTAAAAACATCGTTGCCGTCGGCAGTTTTTAAAACCGCGCGATATGTTTGATATTTAGTCGTTTCTTCGGGTGCATTCAATTGTAACTTTACATTTTTTACGTTCGGCGCAATTGTAATAAATTGCTCGCCGGTGTCCCGCAAATTTTCCGGAAAGAGCGTAAAAACAGCTAAGCCCGGCATATTTTGTTTGACACTTTTCGGAATCGGATTCGGTTTAACTTCGGAAGGAATCTTGGGCGGCAAAGTTGAACTTTTGTTGGATTCTTTGTTTTGAACGCCTGAATTTGCCGGACTGGTCTTCAAATTTTGATCACTCGGATCTAAATTCTTAACGGTCGGTTTTTCGATCTGCGGCGCGTATTTTACATCCTTTACTTCGGCAACATCATTTTTACTAACGTTTAAGGTTAATAAATACCAAAATACCGCACCGCAGATCAACACTAAAAACAAACAGACAGAGACAAACTGAAACCGATACCGTTTACCAAAAAGCGTTTGCCAAAATGAATTGGGCGAAGCCGCCAAAGCTACCGCAGTTTGCGATTCGCCGGCAATCGCCCACAGACCTCTCGCAACGCCAAGCTTTTTACGCCGTGCGTCGGTAATCAGGTAATTTGTTTCAAACAAATTTGTATCCGCCGAAGAAAGATTCCCGCGCAGATAATCGTCCGCCAATTCCCTTTCGACAAGTTCTGCCTCCTCGGTCAATTCCGCGGCGGCGGCACATTCTATTTCGAGATTTTCCGCCTCGGCTTCGGGCAATTTGCCAAGAAAATAGGCTCTGAGTTGTTCATCATTGTCAGGTTTCATATAAAGCCTCTATTTATAAGTGTCGTTTTTGCGCCCAAAATCACAAAAAGCGCAAAAATATTTTATTTCTTTTTACCAACGCAATCTTCCAGACGCTTGCGAATGCGGGAAACTCTATTTCTCAGCGTATTTAGCGAAACTCCTTGGCGTTCAGCCAATTTTTGACGATGTTCAAAAAGTTGGTCAGACGGCAAATCTTCAAAGTAGCTTAAAAGCAATTTCTGCTCATCCTCATACAAACTGTCGAAACAACTTCGAAGCGGTTCGAGATAACTTGTTTCAACCGCGCCGTCATTTTTACCGGATTTTTCATAAAATCTTGCCGTCGCCCGTTTTTCGACCTGCGAAGCGCGAAGTCTTTCGAGAAACACTTTCTTGGCGACACCGAAAGCGTATCTGGTCAGATCTTCAATTTTTGTATTCTGATTGAGTTTCGCGGCAACTCGATCAATTGTCGCGTCGGCTGCTTCATCGGTTTCGGAAATGCCTTTGAGCTGAAAATATCTGACCAGTTTATCGCGCAGTTTTGTGTAAGCGAAAGCCGCCTCTTCTTCATTGGAAGAAAAGCTGTTGAGCAATGCCGCCAACGATTCTGAGGTTAAAGGATTTGGCATAAACCAAAAAAAACATGCCTTGAAAAAATTGATAACCTCATAATTATATCTTTTATTTAGCTTTAGGCAACTTTTTGAGCTGCCGACTTATGCGAGTTTCCGATATTTTCATCATCAAAACTCAAATGCTTCTTTTCGATTGATGCTGAGTTCGCCTGTTTTCCCGTATTTTTGGGTCGCCGAACGCCCGGGCAATTCTTCCAGGATTATTTGGGCAAATCCTGAAGCGGGTAAAAATGAATCTCTCCCGGACCGTATGCGAAAATCACCTTGCTCAGTTCTGCACTCGGCGTTTTGATTTTTTCCGGCTTCAAACATTCTTCATTATCGTCCACAAGAATACTATCTGTTTTTCGTTTGGTGGCGGCACTATGGGGATAAATAGGAGATGTTGGTTTAATCCCTATTTTAAATGGCGAAGGACCATCAAGATGCCTTTCAATCGTCCTGCCGCCTTTGGGTGCTGTATTCCATCCATCACAATTGAAAACATAACCGTCCTTCCGAGTGGCATAGTTTCTTGGTTTCTGTCCGGCTGAGGGAACAAGATGAATATCAATATCAATTTGATTCGGACCTTTGTTGATATTGATTATGCGCTTTTCCCCGTGGTCTGCACAGATTTCAAGTCCGAATACTAACCGCTTGCATGACTTTACCTCTCTCGCCTTCGCCAGAGTTTTGAACAAAGGTCCCGCTTTTCGCGGACACGCAAAAACGTAATCCTCCAGACTCATACTTTCCTTCCGTAATTCTTTTAACGGCACGGGCTTTTTCGCTTTCTTCTCTTCTTCTATCTTTTTCTGTTCCTCCAATTTTTCCTTATCTTCGAATTTTTCCGCCGCTTTCAATCTTTTCTCCCATTCTAACTCCTGCGCCGCGTCTAATTTTTGCTCATAGAGTTTCAGACGTTCTCCCCAAATGAAAAAAATACCATCCTCGACTTTCGAAATTCGTATCCGGCGAACAGCGCGTGCGATTCCCAATTTTTTAATTTCAACTTTTATCTCGGTCTCTTTCTCATCACCGCGTAAGCCTGCTGAATTGATTGTGTTATCTTCCAATAATTTTTCCAAAAGTCTCGCCACCTGCTCGTCGTATTCAGTAGCTTCAAACTGCACCTCTTCATTGACCGACTGCGGGCGGATTCTCATTATTCTTTTAATTTCATTCTCCAATTCCTTATCCTTCAATTTCCCCTGCTTGACCGATTCATCCATTTCCTTGACCATTTCTTCCTTTTTCTTGACCAGTTCGATTACCCTAGGGTCTTTGATGAGTTCATCCTCGCCCGCCAATTCAAGGGAGTTAAGCAGTTTCTGGATCAGCCGTGTGGAATCATCGCCTGAGAAGTCAAAGTCCTCCAACCCGCCTCTAATCACCGGCGCGTGGTTCGCCATCTCGTAGATAGTTTTATTCTTTTCGCCGCCCGTAACACTCTCCGGCTGGAGACCTAAAAATACCCGGTTGACCGTTCCGAAGCTAAAAATCCAGTCTTTCCATTTTTTGTCCTTCACTATGTTCTGAAGTTTTCCGACGAGTTCGGCGGCATCATCCGAAATGTATGTCCCGTAGAGTCCTTGAAAGAAGCATTCGGGAATCATAAAGACTTTCAGGACAGTCGCTTCGTGGTTGGATTGGGCGCAGGCTTTTTCTAATGTATCCTCGACAAACTTGACGCGGTCTTCGATATCTTTAGAATCGTCAACATCGCCGTGATATTTCACTTTCCATTCGCCGGTAAGTTGGTCTGCCGTATATTCTTCCTTGCTAAATCTTGTCTTGAACTTGACTTCATAAGCGTCGGGATCAGTTGGAAGTTTCTTGTCGAGCTTCCTTACAATTTCTATTGCCTCCTCGTTCTTAGTTAAAAAGTCCTTATCCAAATCCTTCATTTCCCAACACCCGACTTCGGGGAGGCGTTTTTTCTTAAATGTTAATGTCCCGGTTCCATCAGATTTGGCGAGAATGACTCCCTTCTCAAACGGCACTGAAGGATTGAGATTGCCCTTTGTGAATAGTCCCACTGGAACGAGTTTGCTTTTGAGTTTAGTTCTTGTTTTTCCATTGGGTTCTGTGACCTCCTCCAACTTATCCTTATCTTCATCAGACGGCACGAAGATTTGATGTCCAATCGTTGTCAGGCAGTGCGCGATAAACTGCACCGTCTGATACAGCGGCTCGACCTGAAACTCGACGGTTTCTGCGCTAAGGGGTTCCAATAAAATAATCTTTTGATCAATCGTCCAATCATATTTGCACTCATCTAAGTCCGAAAAAGTAATCGAATATTTGCCAGGAAGCACCGCGCCGAAATCGGCGACGCCCTTGTTGGTAAATTTTATTAACGGATTCGTCGTTCCCTGGCGTAAAGCATTCACCTTTACTCTCGAATCTTCGAGGAATTTTTTCGGACTCGTGTCCTCCGCGTCTCGTTTGTGGATGAATTGGACTTTGAGCTTCGCCAGATTGATGTTCACGACATTAGGGACAACTCTGCCAAGGGGAAAATTAACGACCATAGGTTTCAAGCCGACTTTGACCTTCAGACCTTTTGCTTTTCCATGTAAGATGTCTTCTAGATGTCCTCTGATAATTTCGGGCTTGGCAGATATTCCATCCGGCAGTGTGACCACCATTTTTCCTTTTTTATAGTTTGTGATACACGCATTGGGACAATTCGCCTCAACAAACTTTCGGGCTTGCTCGCCTTTATGTATCGTGTTGTCGTTACCCGTAATTTCGATTTGGTCCCACTTCATTATTTAATTTCGCTCCTCTTCAATCTGCTGCGGCATTTTACGCTCCGTAGTCTTGCTTTAAAGCGTCCTTTGTTTCTTCATTGAGTTCTCCGTCGGGTTCGAGGTTTTTGATAATTTGAAATTCTTGAATCGCCTGTTCCAAATCATCCGACATTTGCCCGTCAATCGCGCCGAAATACAGTCCCAAATTACGCAAACGTCCTTGCGCTCCGGTAATTTCGTCCGACGGATTCAAGTTTCCGAGTTTTAATTCAAAAACCGTTTCGTCTTTTTTCAAGGTTAATTTCCCACGTTTGGCATTGGGCGGAATGGATTGTTGAATCCGTCCTTCGCTATCGGTTTTGCCCTCGAATTTCAAATCTTCAATCTCCAATTCGTATTCTTCGTTTGCCCGCGGTTCTTCTTCGATGAGAAGCTGCAATTTAAATTTCTCCGGCGTATTTTTGCATCTGAATTTATGGACATTGTTGGTCGGCTCAGAAACTTCTTTGAGCCGTTTATCGGGAATAAAAACCACATCGCCCGGCATCAGAACATTCGGGTCTTCTCTTTTTTTCTTTAGTTCGGCGTTTTCCGGATGATCCCAGATCGTATCGGGGAAAAAGCCGTGTTCAAACGCAATGCTGGAAATGCAATCGCCTTGTTTTACCTGATAATTAATCGCCATAATTATTAATCCCACGCCTCCTTATCCAAATCGGGAAAAGTAATTTTGCAGTTTTCGGATACTCTTCAAGAAGATGCGCGGCGATCCGGCGCACATCTTCTTGAGCCACTGTCTCAACGACCAGCATTTGTTCAGCACCGTCTTAAACGCCATTTTCGCGGATTTCCGGTTTCTTTTCAAATCTCTTCTATTTAGGACTTTCGCTTGAAAGCAGAAATATGCAGAAACACGCACGAAGTAAGTGTGTTTTCGCCCTTACTTCGTGCGGGCTTCCGCATTCTAAGCGAAAGTCCTACTATTGAGAAAAAATTTCAACTATTTTCGCGGCAGGGGATCAATCAAAGAAAAATCCGCGTCATCGGCGAAAAGAGCGCGGCTAAATTTCTGTTTTTCCCAGGATTCCAGGTTAATTTAAGACACGTAGAATTAAATGTTTGAGATTATTACACCGGCAAGTTAGTGCAAAAAGCCCTGTCAGAATTGCAAAACCTTGATTCATCGGTTCGATTCCGATCGCCGCATCCAATGTTTTGTTTGAAACCTCCTTCTAAAACTATCTTACTTTTACCTTTCAAAAGAGCTGCCAAAAGCCGCTAAATATTAAGTCGGCCATGGTTTAGGCGCCAGAAAACCGAGGGTGGCAAGTTGTGTCTCAGTGACGACGGTATTAGTTCCACCCTGAGTGGTGATTTTTTGCGCTCCCCATTGCAAATAAACGGCTCCGACCGAAGGCTGCTTTTCTAACGCCGTGACATTACTGACTTGGATATTGGGCAGATTGAGGAGCGGTCCGACCAGATAATGTAATTCGAAATTATACGGAGTTTTGTTGTAAGGCAACCAATTGGTCTTTTTAAATTTCAGGGTGAGCCCGTGTTTTCCCATATAAACAGTCTTTTCGATAAGAAATTCCGCCCCTTCTATGTCCATATAATTGACCCCGTCCAGACTGTACTGGTATTTTTGTTTGCCGAGATGTTTGCCGACAGTGCCGTCACAGACAAAGGCGGGCAGACGAATCATATGGTCGTCGCCGGAGTATCCGAGATCTCCTTTCGTCCCGACCTGGAAAAACTCCTGGTCTTCGTCGGCGTTCACATTAAACGGGGGGCTTTGGGTCGGCTTATCAAAACTAACATATTCCCGGATGAAAACATTGCTCAGCGAGGCCAGTTTGCCGTCGCTGCTTTCCCAGTAAAGCGTATGAGGATGGACGAATCGAAAGGGTTTCAATTCGTGTAAAGTATTGTCACTTAGCAAAATATAGCCGTTTTGCATTTTGATCTGGGTGCATTCCATCCGCGGATTGACCGGGATGGCCTGAGATTTTTCAATGACATTATTGGCCCCGACCACAACCGTATTGTCGGTGCGAACCTTCCAACCGCGCAGTTTGAGCAGGCATTTGCCGCAGAAAAACGGTTTCGTCGCCGTCGGATCCGGAGGCAATGCCCGTAAATTCTCAAACGGTTTGACAGTCCCGTCCTGAAGTTTCGTTTTGAACGTAAAGGGCAATTCAACCGACAAACACGGGGCGGCCTTATTGCCGGGAAAAAGGTTGATTATTTGTTCAAGATTCTGATCAAGTCCCTTTTGTGGGGTGAATTTGAAACTTTTGAGAGCCTTTTCACATTGTTGAATTGTTCCCTCAAATCGAAAGGTAGTGCTGTCCTGTTTGTTGAAATTCCCGCTAATACTGCCTAATGATTTAATCCCTTTATTATCCATGAGCATCACAGCCAGATCAAAATTCGTCGGGAGGCTGTTTAGATTCGACCCCCAGCCAATGAATTCGCCTTTATTCTGGTTATTATAGATCAGCAAACAATTATTATCGTCATCATGATCCCCCGGAATTTCTGATTTATGTGTCAGGAACAGACAGTGGCCGATCTCATGACTGACGTGAAAGGTCTCATCAAACTTGTTGATGGCGTCTTCATCCAAAAGCACAATACCATGGTCACCGCCGGCACTGAGTGCTCGATAGGCATATTTATAAGGGGTTTTCTGTTTCTGAACGGCACGCAGGACATCGTTAGGCAGATTGCCTCTTTGGGGAAGTGGAAACAAAGCTGCCCGCAGGATGATCACACCTCGCCCCCGACCCAGTTTGTCCATTTCCTCTCGCAAGGCTTGAAAAAATGTCCTCAAAGCAGCATATTTGGGCCATTCATTGCGATAGCTGTCGAAAAGTAACGCATATTTATCAAAACGTTGCATGGGCGTTCCCACGGTAACCGGACTAACCGTATTAAAGTCCGGGAGTGGCAATGGATAAAGACCCTCGCGGTGAAATTCCACATTCGGAGCATTCTCGAAAGCAGCATGGCACGGTGTGGTGGGTTTTTTACCGGCACTCCGATAATTTACATATCCGTCTTTTAAGACCGTGGCGAGGGCTGTTTTTACCGGCGTTCCGAAAAGATTTTCAATATGTATGGCCGGAACAGTCGGGGGGACGAGGATGATATGCGCGGCTTCAAAATTTTTGACGACCGGACCCCACTTGATCGGAGGATAATTATTTTCCATCCAGGTAATTTCCTGAACAACATGATGCCGCCGCCAGATGGTGATCTGCGCTGATTGAGCCACCATTGGGTCACCACTCTCTTTCAAATTAAGACATTTTTTCTGATCCGGAAAAGAATTACTCAAGCCCGGTAAATTCTGGTGATCCGTCTTCAAAACGTCCCCGTTTGGGACCTGGTCCCAGACAATGCGGGCCTGAACAACGTAATTGTCTCCGGCAATGTATGATCCCTGAAAGAAAACGGCCGAAGTGCCAAGGTGGGGCACCGGAGGTGTCTTCTCGGCGGTGGTAATAAACCGGTTGCCGTCCGGTGAAACCGATTGGCAGACCCTGTGGAGTTTAAAAAAGTTCCCGGTCACATTGGTGGCCGCCACCGGGCGGATGCCGCCCAAATCAACGGGACAATTGTCCAGAGCATGGAGCGTGTCGCCGAAGCTTCCCGCCCGGCTGATCTGGAGTTGCTTCAAATAATTCCTGCTTTTGGATTTGAATTTAACCGGCACATCCGAAGTAACGGGTCCGGGAACGAAGTCGTAATTTTCCGGCGGATCGAAAAGGAGCCATTCGATCTTGACCGGCCCGACCGCTTCGGGCGAGACGACTCCATTGGCTTTGGCATCCGCGTCGGTGCGGGAAACTAATTGAACTTTCGCCTGCATCGGCCAGCAAAATCCGTTGAGAAATTCTTTATCATATTTGACATGGGCGTCAGATTCTGTGTTTTCTTCGTTTAAGTAAAAGATGTCATGATCCAGAATCGCACGGGAATGGTTCCTTTTTTCACTCAGCTTATCGCTTTGACTGAAAAGATCGTCGCGTGCCTGGTCGCCATTCGTGAGGGCCTGCATGAGCGCGATCCCCGGAGCCTTGACGGGGCCCTGCGCTAATTCGTCCAAAGTTCCGTAAAGGACTTCCCATTTCGTTTTCCAGCCCCATAACCCCTGACCGGGAGCGCCGGCCTGAAGTGTTTGAAAATCATAAATTTTCGGAAAATTCAAACCCGTATTCGATTGGGTATAGCGGAACAGGGCGCGCATAATGGGATTCGAGTTAATCGGGGCGATCAGGGACCCGGCCGGATAACCCAACTCGTTGAGGCGATATTGAATCCATAATTTTTTAATGTTGTTTCCCAACGTCGCGGGATAATTCCCGTCCGGCAGTGTCGTGAACGCCTTGAAGGCGTCCAGCCAGCTCAAACTTTCCAGATCGATTCGCCGGTAAAGGACGTGAGTTTCTTTCACTTCGGTTACAAGAGTCGGATTGTCCGATTGCAATTTAACCTGATAAGGCGACAGAAGCGGGTTGACCAG
>JANPDZ010000631.1:0-4249 GCA_031431735.1 Acidobacteriota bacterium
ACGCTAAAAGACGCTAAAAAAAGCGAAAATGATTCAATCTAATTTTCTATTTCGTGCCTTTCGCGTCATTTCGCGGGCAACTTTCTTAAAAAGTTCCAACAAATTCCAACTAAGCAATAACTATGCCGCTCAGTAATGATAAAAACTAAAACAAGGTAACAGATGTTACAATTTTCATTAGATTAATGATGAAAAAACTAACAAAGATGCTACCTTGTGAGAAAGATAATACGAGTTTTTTTGAAAAACTGCAAAACTGTGAAGGACTGGATTTAAGAGATAATCGTGGCAAACAGCACGAATTGGCGATAATTTTGCTTGGTGTCGTGCTGGCAATATTATCAAATCGGGACGGAAACATGTCGAGTATTCATCGGCATTTGCGATTTAATCACGGTAAGTTGTTGGAATTTCTTGAGATAGAGTTTCGGCAAAGTGTGTCGAGATCGCATTTGCCGATTGTTTTAGGAAAGGTCTCAGTCACGCAATTGGACAATTTGATTTTCGCCAACTATGGGATCAGGTTAAGTGAAAAACATAAGAAATGGTTTGCCGTTGATGGGAAAGAGTTGCGCGGAAGCATCGAAAAAGGTGCAAAAAGAGGCGAAGTTGTGGTGCTCGCAGTGGCGCACGAAACGGGCGATGTGCCTGCGTCAAGATTATTACAACGGGCGCAAAGCAAGCGAGGTTGGAACGGTTCGTAATTTATTAGAAGAGAAAGGTCTCTTGGGACAAAAGACAAGTTTTGATGCGCTGCATTGCAAACCGAAAACCTTAGAACCGATTGTCAGCGCGAAAGGGATTTATCTGGTTGGATTAAAGCTAAATCAGAAAGAATTGTTTAATCAGATGAGCCAAGCAAGCCAAGAATTACCTATCAAATATACGACAGAAAGTCACGAAAAAGAACGTGGCAGAGTCACTGACAGAAACTACGAAGTGTATGACATAACAGGAGTTGAGACGGCGACACGATGGGCAAAGAGTAAAATTACAAGACTCGTTAAAGTGGAGCGAAAAACGGTTGAAATGAAAACGGGCAAGGAAACAGCAGAAACGAGTTATTATCTCTCGAATCAAAAAGGAAAGGAACAGCAATTATGCGAAGCCGTGAGAGGACATTGGCAAGTGGAAGTCAATAATCATCTGCGAGACGTGACTTTGGCGGAAGACGATTTACGAACCAAAAAAAAGAAGTGAGTCAAACGATGGCAGAAATCAGAACAATCGTCATAAAGTTGCTCAAGAAAAAGAAAATCACCAACTACAAGGCACAACTTGAAGAGTTTGGAGATGATTTTGACAGTTTACTGACTTGGCTACGGAAGATAAACTTTTTATAAGAAAACCGTGTTTGCCATTATTAGTTTTGCCATTACGGACGATGTTTTCGCTTTGACAATGATAACATTTTAGGTTGACCATATGAGAGAGTATAGCTCCTCTCTCTTTATTGAGCCACTACCAAAAATTCATTTTCTTTGCGGCTGTGCCGCCCGATGTGCGGAAAGGCTCAGACTTTCCGTCTCGCGTTCCCTGATTTTCTGCGGCTGCGCCGTCCGCTTCGAGGCACAGCCTCGCCGGATTTGGGAAGAAACAGTTTCGGAAAGGCACAGCCTTTCCGCATATCAGGCGGTACAGCCGCGAAAAACTAACTCTTCGGACTTGTGTAGATACTAATGGGCAGTAGCAGGTGGCACTGTTATTTTAACTGCCAACTGCCAACTGCCAACTGCTACTGCCAACCGCCGACTTCATGAACCTTTTCCGGCGTGAGGCAATAATCAAGTTTTATATCAAATCCGTTGACATCCGTAATGTTTTCCACAGGTGGAAAAAAACTCAAACCAATATTCAAACAATCCGTGCGGCAGTTTGCTAAAAGTTTATCGTAAAAACCTTTGCCGTAGCCGACTCTGAATCCGTGCGAATCAAAACACAAAAGCGGCACTAGAACCGCGTCAATCTTTTCGCTTGCAACCGGTTCATCGTGTGCGGGCTCAGGAATCTGCCAATTGTTCTGAACGAGTTCGGTTCGGGGCGTGAATTTTAAATTCTCGATCTCGTTCGTTTGAAAATTCACACGCGGCAGTAAAGTTTCGATCTGCGGAAATTCGCGCCAAATTCGTTCAAAAATAATCTGCGTATGAATTTCGTTAAACTTTTCAATCGGCAAAAAGCAATGCAGAAAATTAATTCGGCGCAAATCAAAACTTTGGAAAAACATTTCGGCAATTTGCAGACTTTTTTGTTTTATTTCTTCCGGCGCGAGAGTTTTCCGTTTTTCAAGATAAATTTTGCGGAGTTCGTTTTTTGTCATTTCAAGTAAATTTACTCTTGAGTTTTACCGCATAACGACGACTGACGGCAAGTGTTTCGCGGAAATTTTTCAGACGAACCTGAAATGTGCGGTTAAACCAACTTTCGATTTCCTCGATTTGTTCGAGATTAATGATCGTCTGCCGGTGAATGCGTAAAAAATTCTTTTCGGGCAGACGTTCTTCCCATTCGCGCAAGGGCTTTTCAAGCAAAAATTTCTTTCCTGAAACGGTAAAAACTTCCGAATAATCCCCCGAAGCATTGATGTAGGAAATGTCGAAAACCTTTAAAAAAATGGAACGACTCCCGAGTTCGAGTAAGATTCGATCATCGAATTCGAGCGGTCGAAGTTCGCTTTTTGCGATACTTTTTTCTTCGTTCAATCTTTCGATCGCGTTTGCCAGACGTTCAGGATTGACAGGCTTTAAAAGATAATCGAGCGCATTGACCTCAAAAGCGCGAATCGCGTAAGCATCAAACGCCGTCACAAAAATGAGCTTGAAATCAGCCGCCGTTTTTTCGAGCAGATCGAAACCGTTTTCATTCGAAAGCTGAATATCCAGAAAAACAATGTTCGGTTTTTCTTTTTCGATCAATAAGACGGCTTCCGCCAGATTTTCCGCTTCGCCCGAAATAATGATTTCATCAAATTCAGCAAGTAGTCGGCGCATTTCCTTGCGCGCCAGACGTTCGTCGTCAACAATGATCGTTTTGTATTTCATTGCGTGATCTCAATTCGCGCTTTGACGAAATCGCCGGCTTGTCTGAGTTCGAATTTACCGTTTTTGCCGAACAATTTGTCTAATCTTTCGCGGACGTTTTTTAAACCGATTTTCGTCCCGTTTGAATCGAAACCATTTAGCAGTTTGCCCGAATTAACGACTTCCAAAACCAATGTATCGTCGAAAGCATTCGCCGAAATTTTAATGTTCAGCGGTTTTGCGCTCGTTTGCAACCCGTGTTTGATGGCGTTTTCGACCAACGGATTCAGAAGAAAACACGGAACCAGAAAATCTTCCGCCGCTTTTTCGATCTCAAACTCAACTTCCAATTTTTCTTCAAAACGAATCTTTTCGATCGCCAGATAATTTCTTACAGCTTCGATTTCTTCGCGCAACGGAATTTTTTTCGTACTTTCGTGGAGGAGCGAATAACGGAGAAATTCGGAAAGCTGCGTAATCATTTGTTTCGCACGCGCCGAATCTTCGTCAACCGAGGCGCGAATCGAATTGAGCGCGTTGAAAAGAAAATGCGGATTAAGCTGATAGCGCAAAACATCGAGCTGGGCTTTATCGGCTAAAATAGTTGCCTGAAGCGCGTTTTCCTGTTCGATTTGCGATTTTTGCCAATATTTAATGCCGAAATAAACCGCGCTCCAACCCACGATCGTCATCGCATAATCAAGCGCGACTCTTGGTATTTTCGGCAGATTTTTATAAAAATCGTATTCTGTGGAAATTGACCGAACATAGCCTTCTTCGATCAAAGCCCACGTCAAACCGAAAACCACCGACAGCACCAAAACCGTTAAAACAATTGAGCTTAACGAAAACTGATCAACAACGCGCCGATAAATCCGCCAAAGAATCAAAGTGAGAAAAAAACCGACGACCGCCCGAAAAGACTTAATATAGAAAAGGTTTAAAAAATTGCTTGTAACGGTCAAAAAGGTGATGTAAATCACCACCATATAGATCAGCCAACCGCTGATCTGTAAAAACCAGAAAGATGAATAGATTTTATTCAGATCAAATTTCGCCATCTATTTTTTGTGGACGGAGTTTGCCAAATATACTGAGCAACGTATCAGTTTGAGGAAGCTGACAGATATTGTAGAATCAAAGAATGATAAAAGTTACATTTACCGAAGAACAAATAAAAGAGTTGCATTTTCAAAGATTCAATCATCCACATCCGCGAGTTCAACTCA
>JANPDZ010000632.1:0-3638 GCA_031431735.1 Acidobacteriota bacterium
ATCAGAAAAGAGCGATTTTATTCTGAAAAAATAGTTTTGTTAAACAAAACACATCAAATTTTAAGTGTTGCAAATACGATAGTTCTAGTATTTAGCTTTTGTCTAACTGACATTATTTTTGAGCGAAACATGAGTAATAAGTTATTACTCGCAGTAATCGAAAACTTAAAGACTGGAGCGCAAGGCATCCTTGCTTGCCATGAGCGTTGCTTCAACGCGAAAAAGCCTTGTTAAATTCGACGGCATATGGCTCACAAACGCCGTTTTCGCGCTCGGCGCCCAGCAAAGCTGGTTTGCCTTGCGCTCCAGTCTTTAAGCCTTAGTTTACTTTGAAAATAACTTATTACTGCCGCATTACCGTATGCCGCTTACTTGTTTTCGTAATATTTTGGGACGGGAGATTATGAACGCTACGGCTTGCGGTCGTATCAAAAAGATTTGCAGGCAGTTTCAGTTCGAGACGTTTTTCGCTGACAGATCTTAATGTTCTTTCGGCGGATCAATTAACATTCGACAAAAAAATCTCACATCTTCGGGAAAATCTTTTTCCCACGCAAATTTGCCTTTAACGGTCGGATAAACACATTGCACCAATGGGAAATCATCGCCTTCGTAAAACCACCTCGCCCAACCGACATATTCTTTGTATTCGGATTTCGGAACTTCGCCGAAATAACAAAGAAAATTATCCAAAACGTCTTCGTGAAATTCTCCGGCCGTGAAATTCTTTCCGTTTTTTATATCGTGCGCCATATTGTTGAGCAAAACCTGGGCAAGTTCGTATTTCAAACCGATGATGACGATCTCCGGATGCAGATAGTTTTCAAAAAGTCCGACCGAATAAGAAAAAGGCGGATTTTTTTCATCGCCGAAAACGTGAACATTGTGCAGTCCGTATTTTTTTATATTGTCCAGAGCTTTTCTTTCCGCTTCGTCTTTTGCGACTCTCATATTTTTTTTGATTGCTTTAATGTTATAAAATATGTCTTAATTCTTTTCAAATTGCAAAACATTATGAATGACCAAAACACTTTCGAGCATCAACCAATCGCCTGGACACCTTCGCCCGAAGTTATCGAAAAAGCTCGATTAACGTGCTTTATGAAACAAACGGGCGCGCACAGTTTTGATGAAGTTTATCGTCAATCAATCGCCTCGCCCGAAGATTTTACGGCGGAAGTTTTGCGCTTTTTAGACATCAAATTCGATCCGCCGTATGAAAAACTGCTTGATACAACGGACGGCATCGAATGGTCAAAATGGTGCGTCGGCGGCGGACTCAACATCACTGAAATGTGCGTTGACCGCTGGGCGAACAGCGAGATCAAAGACCAGCCGGCAATCATCTGGGAAGGCGAAGAAGGCGCAGTTCTTGAAGTTTCCTACGCCGAATTGCAAAAGCGCGTCGAAGATTGCGCTAAAGCCTTAAGATTTCACGGTCTGGGCAAAGGAGATGCGGTCGCAATTCATTTGCCGATGTTTGTCGGAACCGTCGTCGCGCTTTTGGCGATCAATCGGATCGGAGCGATTGCCGTTCCGGTTTTCAGCGGTTACGGCATCGAGGCGATTGCGAGCCGTTTGAACGCGGTAAAGGCAAAAGCGCTTTTTACCTGCGGGGGCTTCCCGCGTCGCGGAAAGCATTTCAATGCGTTGGGAGTCGCAGACGCGGCCGTCGCCGAATGCCCGGCAATCGAGAAATTCATCATTTTTGAAAACCTCGGGCCTTACCGGCTCGAAGCATCCAACCAGCGAAAAACATCTCTCAGAGAAGAAAAAATCCTTTATTACGACGCGTTCTTAAACTTCGACGAGTCCGATCTTGATTCGGAAAAATTAAAGTCAACAGAACCGACACTCGCCGAAGACCCGCTGATCATTCTTTACACTTCCGGCACGACCGGCAAACCGAAAGGCATTTTGCATACGCACTGCGGTTTTCCGATCAAAGCGGCGCAGGATATGGCTTTCGGCACAGACGTTGGAAGGGGAACGCGCATTTCTTGGGTGACGGACATCGGTTGGATGATGGGCCCGTGGCTGATCTATGGTGCGTTGATAAACGGCGCGACGATGGTTTTATACGATGGTGCGCCTGATTATCCCGCACCTGATCGAATGTGGGAATTTTGCGCCAAACATCGGGTCGAGATTTTGGGAATCTCGCCGACGCTCGTGCGCACTTTGGCAACAAAAGGCGACGATCTGCCGAAGAAGCATGATTTATCTTCCCTGAGAGCCTTTGCTTCGACGGGCGAGCCGTGGAATCCCGCGCCATGGTGGTGGCTTTTTGAAAAAGTCGGCGATTCGCGCCTTCCAATCATCAATTATTCCGGCGGCACGGAAATTTCGGGTGGAATTTTGATGGGAAATCCGCTGCTGCCGATCAAACCTTGTTCATTTCCCGCGCCTTGCTTGGGAATTGACGTTGCCATTCTTGACGACCAAGGCGAACAAGTTGGACGCGGAAAAGTTGGTGAACTTTCAATCCGCAACCCGTGGATTGGAATGGCACGCGGTTTTTGGCAAGAACCGGAAAGATATTTGGAAACCTATTGGTCGCGATTTAAAGATATTTGGGTACACGGCGACTGGGTGATGCAGGACGAAGATGGACATTTTTATATTCTCGGACGCTCGGACGATACGCTCAAAGTCGCCGGCAAACGAGTCGGTCCGGCGGAAGTCGAAAGTTTATTGGTCGCGCATCCGCTTGTGACGGAAGCCGCCGTCATCGGCGTTCCTGACGAAGTAAAGGGCACGGCAATGGTCGCATTTTGTGTGCTTGGGAGCGCAGGCAGCCTGCCTGCAATGAGCGCAGAGCGCGAAAAAGACGCGGCATTATCACAGTCGGGCACAGAATCTTCGCTGCTCAGCGACGATGCAAGCAAGCTGCTTGCGCTCCAAACCGAGCTCAAACAACTCGTCGCCAAAGATATGGGCAAACCGCTCGCGCCGTCACGGATTCATTTCGTTTCCGCGCTTCCAAAAACGCGCAACGCCAAAGTTATGCGCCGCGTCATTCGTTCGGCGTATTTAGGCGAAGATGCGGGCGATCTGTCGGCACTCGAAAATCCGCAAAGCGTTGAGGAAATAAAAAATGTTGCCGATAAATAACATTTTACGGGTGATTTTCGATACAAATCTTTTAGTTGCGGCGGCACGTTCTCGTCAAGGCGCATCTTATCAACTCATTTCGTTATTACCTTCATCAAAATTCAAGTTGATTATTTCTTTGCCACTTTATTTTGAATATATCGATGTACAGGGTTTTCTTATAAAAATTTTATTGGTAAAAAGTAAGAAATTAGACGCTGAAAAACGCTGATTTAACTGATTTGCACAGATTATTTTAAATCGGTTCAGCGGAAATCTGTTCAATCCGTGAAATCAGCGTCTAATTTTCTTCGATTTAATCTGCAAAACAGTTTTTATAAGAAAACCGTGTATAACAATTAAAAAAAACTCGCTAGTTTAGTAGCGGTCTTTGACAGCGTTGCCCGGCGGTCACAGACCGAGCCTCTAAACTAGTGGTGCTTGGCGGAAATTTCCCAACAGGGAAAAATCAATTCGACTGTCTCCGAAACACCATTTGTAGTGAGCTTTGACTGTGGTGTTATTTCAGCCCAGCACCACTAGCG
>JANPDZ010000633.1:0-5667 GCA_031431735.1 Acidobacteriota bacterium
CTTCGCTGTGTTACAAATTCAACCTTTGCCCAAAAGCCATCTGCTTTGCGAATCTCATCGCCTACTTTGAGATTGCCTGCTTCAACCCACTTGCCTTCATCGTTTTCACCTGCAGTATTATCTCGTGCCTTGTGAATCCGCACATAAAACGGATGCTCGCCCGTTACCCCTAACGCCTCTGCTTCGCCTTCGACTTTCACCGACAAGATGCGTCCCGCTTCTGCAAATCTAACAATCAACAATTACTATTTATGGTTGTATAAAATCCACTTTCTTTAAATTAGTTACAATTCTAAATGTAAATCTATCAGAGATTTTGCTTATAAATCTTAATTCTTTATCATTTAACTCAAAACCACCTAGAGTATCGTTAGTATTAACGAGAACATAAAACACGCATTCAAATTTATGATATTTCTTTAGTTTTTCAATAGCTTCAAAACTCTCTAAAAGTATATTTTTGAAATATTCAATATGTTCAGACAAATCAGGAATTTCGCCAATAGAAATTTTTGATATTTCCCAGAGACCATATCGTGCATAATGTATTTCAGCTGAAAATTCTGAAGGCAATTTATCCCCTTTTTGGCGAAATCTAGTAGGTACTATGCCTAACTCATTAGTAACTATGCGGTAATCACTATCATTTGTAATTACCCCAAAACACGACTCTATTTTTGTTACGAAAATTTCGTCTTCATTTTCAATAGTCATATTAATTCTTAAGGAATATATTGAAGAATATTGCCTATAAATTCTCCAGTTCGACTGACGAGGTCACCATTTGCCAGAATTTTACCATGAGTTGCATTTGCCAATGGTCCTAATTCAGCTTTTTTCATAGCTTCAAGGGCTTTCTTTAATCCTTCTCGACTCACTTCACGCCCATATTGTTGTCTATAAGCTTCTTGTAATGCTTTAATAGTACTATTTTTAAGAGTATGTCCACTACTTTGAATAACTCGCAAACAATCGTTTGATCCATTATGTACAAGCAATTGTGTTTTACCAACAAAATAATTGTGATTATCAATAACCTCTAAATTATAGACCTTCGCTCCTTCGATTTTCTGGCTAATGCTTTCAACTTTCGCCCAAGAATTGTTGGCTTTACGAATCTCGTCGCCAATTTGTAAAACTTTTGCTTCAATCCATTCACCTTGGTTGTCATCTTCGCTTGAAATACTGTCTCTAGCTCTGTGAATCCGCACATAAAACGGATGCTCGCCCGTTACGCCCAACGCCTTTTCTTCGCCTTCGACTTTCACCGACAAAATGCGTCCCGCTTCCGCCTCGCGCACCATCGTCTGCACCACCGTTTTATACTCGGTCTGCTTCGTCTTTTCATTATAGCTGAGAACCCTGTCGCCTTCCCTGATTTCCTCAATCGGTTTCAAACCGTTCTCAGTCAAAATCGGCGTTCCCTCGACAAAGCAAAGTTTCGGTACTTTCGATGCAGCCTTTGCAGCCTTTGTAACCTTTGCAAGCTTGCTAGCCTTGAGGCCTAATTGAACTCCTTTAACTGCCGGACCTAGAAAAGGAATCGGAACAGGTTGAACAAATTCGATTACCGGCTCCCAAATATCCAAAGTGTTCGCTGCGCCCCACAACATCTGCTGAATCTGACTGTCATGACTTGTCTGCTGATACTCTCCGACCTTATTTCCTTGTTCATCTAAAATAATACCTGAGCGAAGTCCATTTTTTTGATCTTGAGTTCCAACCCAATCAAATCCGCCTGCGCCTTGAGCTTCTATGATTTGGTCGTCACTATGTGTCCAACATCTTCCTTCGTCATTACATACTTTGTATTCCAATCCGTCTGGGTCAGAATACAAAACCGGATTATTTCTTGAATAAGCATACCCGTTCCAACTTTGCGGGTCATCTTCACTTGCTCCGGCATTTTCCGGGTCAACTGAATAGAATCTACCAAGTTTTGATGAGTAGTAACGCGCTTGAGCGAAGTCGAGGAAAGATTCAATGTCGCGTTCATAGCCGGTGAATTTCTTCCTAATTTCATCGGAATTATAACCCAATCCCGTATTTCTTTGACTTGTTGCAATCTCTTCCCCAAACGGCTGATAATCGTGCCTTGCCGTCACTGCACCGTTTGCGTCGGTGTTGATTCTTGGACTTCCGAGATGATCGCTTGTCAAATAACTGACTTGCGGCGTTGTCGCAAGTTGGGTTGAATATTCTGCGACCATTTTACCTGATGCGTCGTAAACAAAGATAGTTGTTTCTGTCGCAGATACCTTTTTGACACGCTTACCGTCACCGTCGTAAAAATATTGTCCGATTGTTTGATTCGATGAGTTTTTGACTTCGATCTGTTTATTCTCGGCATCGTAAATGAATGTTCTGCCTTGTGCGTCGGCAGTCGTGTTGCCCGAACTGTCAAAGGTGTAATCGTCACTTGTATTGAGCCGATTGTTTGATGTGTCCACCGATGGATTGAGAACTTTCCTATCGGCGGCGCAAACTGTAAAATTCGGCGATGTGCCGCAGTTCTTTGGCAAGGTTGTTGTGTTTGCTTCATCGAAATTGCGATTGCCGTAGCGGTCAAAGGTGAAAGTCTGTTTCCAGGTTTCGGTGGTGCCGATCATCTCTTTGGCATCTTTCAAACGGTTCAATGAGTCGTAAGTATAAGTTTGAGTTGCCGTAAATCCTGTATTCGCGCCAACTGTCGGAACTGTGATCGTTTGCGATTGCACATTTCCGTTATTCGCGGTTGAGCCGTAATCGTAATTGAGTTTGAGCAGATTTTGACTCGTCGCGCCTGAGCCTAAACCGATTTGTGTCGGCTGCAACCGCGCATTAAAACTCGTATTTTCCCACAGTCCGTTGCCAAGACGCATCGAAGAAACCGCGCCCGAAGCTGTGTAATTGAACGAGTTGGCATAGTTTCTAAAAGTGTCATTCGCCTTTTTGCTTTGAACTTGCGCCAATTCGCCGTCATTGTCCAGAGTGTTTTTGACGACTCTGCCTGACGGATAAGTTTCTTCAATCAATGCGCCCGACAGATTGTAGCTGTAGAGCATTTCATTGTATGCCGTGTTGTCGGTGGTCTGTTTACTCTTTGTCACTCTGCCGAGTAAATCAAATTGCGTATATTCAGTTTTTGAAAAGCCATTGTCAACCTTTATCAGTTTGCCTTTGGCGTTCGTCAGATTGTCGTAAGTGTAAGTCACCGTTGGGGTCGCAGTTTGTCCGCTCGGTTCGTTTGAATAACTTCTCTGCGTTACACGGTTCAAATTGTCGTAAGTATAAGTCGTCAGCACACTTCGGGCATCTGTTTTGTTGGTTAAGTTTCCATTATTGTCATAGCCGTAGCTGATTGTTCCACTTTCAGGATTGGCGGCGGTCAAAAGACGCGACAAACTGCTGTATGAAAATGTTCTGGTCTGCGAACCCTGCGAAACTGTCGTCAGATTATTCAAAGTGTCATAGCTGTAACTCGTCTGATAGCCGTAAGCGATTGATTGGCTTGGAAATGTCACCGACACGGTTGATGAATCCGATGCCGCCATTATTTCCCAAATATCGGTAAGCTGTCCGAGCGCGTTCGATTTGCTGATTCTCTGCTTGCCTGATTGGTCGGTAACGAGTATTCTATCAGCGTCAATGTCAGTTTGCACCTTTCCAGTCGAACTCGTGTTGTAGCCTGAACTTAGGAACGGTTGCGGCAAAGTTGCGCCTGTAAAGGTTTCAACTTCTGAATGTTTGCCCGTGTTGATTGATTTCGAGCGTGTCCAGCCGATTCATTAAATAGTCGTTCCTTAAAAAGTCCGCCAAAAGACAATTATTTGGACGATACTTTGCTTGGGTTTCAAATTTGATTTTTTTCAAAACAGTAAGTTGTGTAAATTCAACAGCGTAGGTTTTGAATAAAATCACTAAAAATCAATTTTCAAGCACTTTTTGAAAAACTGAGAAATTTTCAAACTTGAAAATTTGCCAAATAGTGCAAAAACTGGAGAAAAATTTGCCAGAAAGTTGCAAAAAAGCGTAAAAAGTCCGCAAAAAATATCGCCATATTTGGCACATAAATCTAAGACTTATAAGTGTTTAACTACTTTTTAAGGAACGACTACTTAGTCAAACATTCCATCAAGTTGGCGGTCAGATAAATAAATCAAACTATGGAACAAAGATAGGATCGAACAAATTTAGATGTGTGATAATAGGAAATTTCAGGTTGTAATCACTCAAAATTTCATCAATGTAATTCAATCCGATAGCCATCAATTGATGTTTTCCATTATTATCTTCGCAATAATACCAATAATCTGAATCAAGTTGTGCCACCTCAATATTATCTGCTTCAACAGGAAACCATTTTATCTGAAAATGGTTTGGTAGCAGATTACAATTCAAGTAAGGTTTTGCATCTTTATCTGTTAATGAATTTACATATTGAGCAACAATAGGGTCTAATGTTTTGACTAAAGAATTAACCAAATCCTTTGAATCCTCAGCGACATAATAACAAAGTCCTATAAATTCATTTTCTGAACTTACAAGAAGATCAGCACAAGTCGCCCATAAAGGAAATTTTGGTGGTGATAGAATTTTATTATTTAGTATTAAACTAAGATCACTCAATTTCTCTCTGCTAAGACAAATTTTTGGCGACTCTTGAAGAGTAATTAAAATTGATTTTAATTTTGTCATAGTTCAGTTTTTTGGAATATTATTTCTCTTCATCCAATCTCCTATCTTTCCGGTCGGAGTTCCTCCGTTTCTCAAAAAATTTGCTCTAGCTTCATTGAACAATCTTGTGGCATTTGGCATTGTTCCACCCGTTGTTTTTGCGGTTTGTTCGTAAAATTTTGCTGCTATTTCTCTTTCAGCCGCACTCAAGGATTCTCTTGGAGCCTCTCCTCTTAAGACTTTATTTATCAACCCTTTATTTACATTTGGAGGAAAAGAAGGACGACTTCTTGTTGTTCCTCTACCAGGAAAATCGGGAGGATTAATAGTTATATCGGGAGTAGATTGTGGTGTTCCATCTTCATTAACTTCTACTTCGACTCGCTGAAATTCAAGAGGGTGCTTTCTCATATAGTCAGCAATGCTTTCCGCATTATCCCATATTTGCTTTCTAGTCATGTTTTCAGTATCTACAGGAACTCCGGCAATAGTAGAATTATGTTTCTGAAGCCCTTTGAGAAATGCCACTCTTTTTTGATATTCTTCTTCTACTGCTGCGTCTGATTGAAAGCCATAACCATTCCACCAATTTGAAAATCTTTGCCCAAGACATATACAAGTTCCCGTCGGGTCAGTATATCTACAAGGATTATTGTTAACATAAGCATATGCGTTCCAAGATTGCGGATTACCAATATCTGAAAATGCTTGATAGTTTTCTGGGTCAACCGAATAAAACCTGCCAAGTTTTGATGAATAGTATCTGGCTTGCCCGAAATCAAGGTCGGTTTCAGTATCTCTTTCATAACCAGTGAATTTCTTTCTGATCTCATCCGAATTGTAATTCAATCCTGTTATTCTCTGACTTGTCGCAATCTCTTCACCAAACGGCTGATAATCGTGCCTCGCCGTCACTGCTCCGTTTTCATTGGTATTGATTCTTGGACTTCCGAGATGATCGGTTGTCAAATAACTGATTTGCGGCGTTGTCGCAAGTTGGGTTGAATATTC
>JANPDZ010000634.1:0-2272 GCA_031431735.1 Acidobacteriota bacterium
CTTGCATCTGCTTAATTATCGAGCATAACTCTCCAATCAGTTGATGACATTCTTCAATTGTTTCCGGCAATTTCACTTCCACATTGTTATCAAATGTCTAATCAGCTAAAATATCCTTTTTTGACTGACCTAAACAGTTACGGTAAATCAATCAATGCCGTTTGTGTAAAGTCAAAATGACCATTTCAACACTTTGATAAATCACATTTTTCTAATTGTTCAGTGGATTCATTTACATTGCTAAATGATTGATGACTAAATGGTTGGGCGGACAAGGAAAAAAGCCTGAATCCATTTCAAATTATTTCCCCTTATCCGCTAATTCTTTATTTCTTGATTTGACGATTTACCACTAAATTCCCAGTAGAACCCCTTAGTTTTGAGAAAAAGCCCTATTTACCGAAAAGGTGCGAGAAAGGGAGAGGCCGCCGAAAAGGCGAAGTGCAAGCGAAAAGAATCCGCTATAAAGTGGTCAAAAAATGGCAAGCCGGAGTAGATGTGAGCCAAATCGAATTGCAAAAAGAATGAAACGGTGGAAAAACAGTCAAGCAAAAGGAAAAACTCGCTCAAAATCTTGGGTGAGTTAGGACGGATTTCGTCCAAAGTCTAATATCTTTGACTCTATGGCTAAAGTTTCTCGCGTATCTATAAATTTCGTTTCAAGTTTGTGACAAGGGAAAGATTTTTAAGAAAACTGTCAAAATTGAAGTCAACTTTAGTCGAAATTATTTGAAAAGTGGTGACTAAAATTGAAGATTTATGACAAATTCACCAATTCTTGTTTTTCACTTACCGTTTTAGCGAAACGTGAGTTATAACGATTTATTTACAGCATCTAAAAATATGAATAAAGTCTGGACAATTTTTATCCTGTTCGCGGTTTTCGTCAGTTGTGTTTCGGCACAGCAAAATAATTATCAAAGCGAAATCGAAAAATGGCGCGCCGACCACGGAGCTGAAATCAAAAACGAAAACGGCTGGCTGACTGTCGCGGGACTTTTTTGGCTCAAAGACGGTGTGAATACGATCGGCGCGGGTTCCAACTTTGATATCGAATTGACCGAAAATTTCAAAGGCAAATTTGGTGAGATCGAATTTAAAAACGGCGCGGCAATCTTGAAAGTCGAAAAAGGCGTTGAGGCATTGACGGACGGCAAACAAATTTCGTCAATCGAACTCGTGTCGGATGAAGAAGGCAAACCAAGCGTGATTCAAAACGGCAGTCAGACATTTTATCTAATCAAGCGCGAAGAGCGTTTCGGAATTCGTTTGAAAGACAAAAACAGCAAGGAACGAGTTAATTTCAAAGGTTTGAAATGGTTTCCGATCAATGAAAAATATAAGGTCGAGGCAAAATTTGAGGCTTTCCCCGAACCGAAAGAGGTTTTGATCCCGAATGTTCTTGGCGGAAATTTCAAAATGAAAAGTCCGGGCATTTTGCGATTCAAATTAAACGGTAAAAAATACTCGCTCGAACCCGTGTTGGAAGCAGGCAGCGACCAGCTTTTTATCATTTTCCGCGACACGACAAGCCGCACGGAAACTTACGGCGCGGGACGTTTTCTTTACGCAAAGAAAGCTGCGAATGGCAAAGTTGTGCTTGATTTTAATCGCGCGGAAAATCCGCCGTGCGCTTTTACGTCGTTTGCGACCTGCCCTTTGCCGCCGCCGCAAAATCGTTTAGATGTGAAAATCAAAGCAGGCGAAAAACGCTATGAAAATTGATTATTTCAAACGGCAGATGGCTTTGCCCAAAATATGTTTCGCGGAGATCGCGCCGAAAGTTCGGCTGTCCGAGCTTTCCGAAGGATTGTCGCCAACCAGAAAATAATTGCCGTTTTCATCAATTTCGGCGAGACGTTTGAGAATGACAACGCTTTTTTTGAACGGATGTTTGGCAAGAAGGATGTCACCCGCAACGATCTGCGCGTCCGGATTGATCAGAACTCCGTCGCCATTCTTTAAGGTCGGCAGCATCGAATCGCCCTCGACACGGATCGCCCGCCGTCTGCCGAGATAAAATAAAACCTTCTCTTTCCAACTTGCTTGCGGTAATTTGTTTTCCATAAAAATTAAGGGATGAGCAAAACTCATCCCTCATCCCTCATCCCTCAGGGTGTAATTAAAAGTGGACTCAGTATCCCTAATTTCAAAATTGGACGATAACAACGCCAACGTTGCCGGCATATATTGTGGTATCAATTACGGATTCCACACAATCTTGCCATCAAAAATACTCTTCTCCAGTGATTTGGCGAAGGTTTTGATAAAA
>JANPDZ010000635.1:0-1811 GCA_031431735.1 Acidobacteriota bacterium
TGCTGGGTGGAAATTTCCCAACAGAGAGAATTTGTGTGATATTTCAATCGAATGATAGCAAAGCCATTTAATTATGGACATTTACAGTTCGTCTTTTGATAATCAAAAGTGCGAGGTTATTTCCACCAAGCACCACTAGGAGAAATTCGTATAGACGAAAGTTCTGGAATAAATCCAATTCATTTTCCCGACGAAACTTTTGAACTTTACAGCGTTCCAAGTTTTGAGAGTGGAAAACCTGAAATTGTTATTGGAAAAGAAATTGGCTCAAATAAACAAATAGTTGAAAAGAATGTTGTCCTATTGTGTAAAATCAACCCGCATATAAATCGAGTTTGGACGGTCGGTGACTTTTCCGAGAATAAAAAGATTGCATCAACAGAATGGATTTCATTTTATCCGCACGGAGCGATTGACCAAGAATATCTAAATTATTTTTTTCAAAGCCATTCGTTTCGCGATTACTTGATACATAATGTTTCGGGCGTTGGTGGCTCGTTAATGCGAATAAAACCAAGTGTTATCGCTGATTATTCTTTCCCAATTCCACCATTGAATGAACAAGCGCGAATTGTCGCCAAACTTGAAGAACTTTTTACAAAGTTGGATGCCGGTTGCGATGCTTTGAAACAAATTCAAAAGCAAATCAAACGCTATCGGCAAGCCGTTTTGCGCGATGCCGTCACGGGCGAACTCACCAAAGCGTGGCGCGAAGAAAACCAAGCCGATCTCGAACCCGCTGCCAATCTTCTCAAACGCATCCTGACAATGCGCCGCGAGCGTTGGGAACAGGAACAACTAAAGAAATTCACCGAAACAGGCAAAACACCTAAAAACGACGATTGGAAAAAGAAATACAAAGAACCCGCCGCGCCCAACACCGAAAATCTGCCCGAATTGCCTAAAGAATGGACTTGGATAAATTTTGATGGCGTATCGTTTGTAACAAAACTAGCAGGATTTGAATTTACAAAGTTCATAACTTATATTCCCGATGGTGATTTACCAGTAATTAAAGCTGAAAATGTATCGAAAACAGGTTTTAGAAAAACCAACTTTTCTTTTGTTGATTCAAAATCGGTAATCAAATTAACTCGCTCGATAATAATCCCAAATGATTTATTGATGGTCTTTGTAGGCGCAGGACTTGGACAAGTTGGGCGAGTTCCAGATGATAAAAAATACTTCTTAGGTCCCAATGTCGCACTAATTCGATTAACAAAAGATTTGTTAATTCCTAAATTCGTTGAAATGTTTTTACGATCAACAACAGGCTTTGATTTAACATTTTCTTTGTCGAAAGCAACAGCACAAGGCTCGATTTCGATGGGACAAATTCGTTTAATTCCTTGTATTGTGCCGCCGCTTGCCGAACAACAAAAAATCGTCGAAGAAGTGGAGTGGCTTCTGTCGGTAGCGGACGCGGTTGAAGCAACCGTCAAACAGAGTTTGAAACAAGCCGAGCGATTGCGCCAAAGCATCTTAAAACGCGCCTTTGAAGGCAAACTCGTCCCGCAAGACGACGCGGACGAACCGGCGCAAATTCTGCTCGAACGTATCAAACAGGAACGCGAAGAAAAAGCCTCAGAAACAAAGGCGCAAAAGGTAAAAGCAAAGAAACCAAAGACACGAAATAAAAATTCAATTCAAGGAGATTTACCTTATTAGAATCATTACTGAGCGGTCTAAAAATTGCAGTAGTTTTGAAAACTAAGAAAATCTGCCTACGAAAGACACGAAAAAAACGAAAAAAAGCATTTTTGCCAAATCTTTTTTCTTGATTTCGTATCTTTCGTGTATGCGCGCAGGCA
>JANPDZ010000636.1:0-1756 GCA_031431735.1 Acidobacteriota bacterium
CCGGGTTGCTCACTTTCAGCGAGCTCATGACTTTTCTGAATCAACGTAGGGTTTCATTCGCTTCACTCATTACACCCTACGCTATTATATTTGTCACCTTCGGCGACATCAGAAATTCAAGTTGCGTAACATGAGTTATAATTCCCGTTTCTCGTTGGAATTAGCTTCCACTGTTGATTGGTCTTTCCCGTATAATCACGTTGAGCAATTTTACTTTCTTCTTTGAGGCTACTGTTTACAACTTCAAGACTCTTTCCGCTATTTGTAGAAGAAATTTTGTAATAGCCATCTCCCAGTGAAGTAATCTCCCACACTTGGTTTGTTTGGTTTTTGCACTCCCATTGGATGATTTCGATGCCATTGGCTGAACTTCCATTTGGCACATCCAAACATTTATTCGTGTAAACCGATTTGATAAAAAAGTTTGCTTTCAAACCTTTTATTTCTTGGGCAAAACATTGTGAATGCCATCCCAAAACGAAAACTAAGACAAAGATAATACTTGACAAAATACGAGCTTTAGATAAGTTGGACATTATTTTCTCCTTTGATCATTTTATTTTTGAGTCCACTCCGAAAAGTCATTTTTAGCAGTTTTGGGTCTTAAAATTGAATTTTACCATTTTTGAAATTCTTTGTTTTCAATGACTTACAAAACTACAAATTCAGCGATTGAACGATTTTTCTATCAAATAAGAGTTTTCGGAGTGGACTCATTTTTACTTAACTATGTAAATACAGTTTACGATTACAAAAATAGTCAATAAATTTTAATTTGTATCCTATCTTTGATTTTCTAATGCTTAGAAATTTTACGCATTTTAGACCTAGAACTTTAAAAATAAGTCTTTGCCAGATAGCTCATATCAGCTGCATTCAGTTCACGAACATTTTTGATGTCCACCTTTGACTCAACCTCGTTGTCGTCGCGGTTGAAAATCTCGAACTTTCCGCTCGGTTGTCTTTTCATCGAAAAATTATCGGCGTTATATCTGACCGCTGCGCCGGTTGTGCCGGTTGCCCAATCCATCGGATGAAAACCCAAAACCATTAATCCGCTTGCCGATTGACAGAGAATAACTTGTTGCTCAATGGTTTGAGTTTCTCCAAGATCTTCGCTGAAATATTTGGTAACGACTTTTCCCATGCCTTCCGAGACATACAGAGTTGCCTGATGAACAATCAATCCTGCGCTGTGTTCAAAAGTCCAAACGCCGTCAAGGTTGCGCGAGGTTTTTGTCAAATTGAATTTGGCGCAATCCATTTCATCGCCCGCGCCGTAACCGATGGTCAACATTTTTTGCGCTCCTAAATCGCCGACATCGGCAAGATAACGAACACAAGAATCATTAACCTGAATCCCCCAATCACCGGCATACCATAAATTAGTAAGTTTGCTCGAACTTCGGGCAACAATCTGATGTGTGCTGAATGCCGTAGTGCCGGGATTGGCATCAACCGAATGATACAACTTCACGGTAATCGCACTTTTCGAGCGGTTTTCAACCGTAATTTGAAAAGTAGTGTTATCTACGATTGCCAGCAATTCTTGTTGGCGGCTTGATTTTGCACCTTGAAAAGCTGGGCAATTCTGCGCTATAGCCGATGGGTGTAATTAAAAGTGTGACTCAGTATCCCTAATTTCAAAATTGGACGATAACAACGCCAACGTTGCCGGCATATATTGTGGTATCAATTACGGATTCCACTTGCATCTTGCCATCAAAAATACTCTTCTCCAGTGATTTGGCGAAGG
>JANPDZ010000637.1:0-10349 GCA_031431735.1 Acidobacteriota bacterium
ATTTCCCAACAGAGAGAATCTGTGTGATATTTCAATCGAACGATAGCAAAGCTATTTAATTATGGACATTTACAGGTCGTCTTTTAACAATCAAATAACAATCAAAAGTGCGGGATTATTTCTACCAAGCACCACTAGTTGCTTTTCCCACAAAATCATTTGAAGTAAAAGACTTTTTACCGATTGAAAAAAACTAAACTCACTTCAAAAACTTCGTATCGAATGCTCGTGGAAGCAGTTTGCTCATCTGGACGATTTCGCTGTCGCCTTTGAGGTTGGCAAAAATCACCGGAATATCGTTGCAAAATTCCCAGATTATTTGACGGCAAACTCCGCACGGCGGCGTCAGTTCGTCGGTGTCGGCGACGACGGCGATTTCCGTGAACTCTGTTTCACCTTCCGAAACGGCTTTCCAGATCGCCACGCGCTCGGCACAAACCGTCAAACCGTAGCTCGCCGATTCGACATTACAGCCCGTGTAAATTTTCCCTTCTCTCGTCCGGATCGCCGCGCCGACCTTAAAATTCGAGTAAGGCGCGTAGGCGCGTTCGCGCACTTCACGTGCGGCTTCAACTAATTCTTTTTCAATATTTTCCATTGTGTAAAGTGAAAAAGTGAAAAAGTGAAAAAGTTTAAAAGTGAATTGTCGAGAATGTGTAATCGCTTTTTCACTTTTTCACTTTTTCACTTTTTCACTTTTAAACCAGTATTTCCTTCTCAACATTGTCGCTGATTTCCTCGCGTATCTTACTGCAAATAAATTCGATGCCGATGTCGGTGTTCGCGCCTTCGGGAATGATGATGTCGGCGTGACGTTTCGACGGTTCGACAAATTCGTGGTGCATTGGGCGAACGGTCGCAAAATACTGCGCAATGACCGAATCAACGGTGCGTCCACGCTCGACAATATCGCGCTGAAGGCGGCGTATGAACCGAATATCGTCAGGCGTATCAACGAAAACGCGGACGTCCAGCAAATCTAAAACAAGCGGTTCGGCAAAAATCAAAATTCCTTCGACGACGATTACCGGTTTCGGTTCGAGATGTTCAAAATCTTCGCTTCGGACGTGATTTTTGTAATCGTAAATCGGCATCTCGATTGATTGTCCCTGCCGTAAACGCTTGAGATGATTGACGAGCATTCCGTTATCAAACGCATCAAGATGATCGAAATTCGCCTGATGACGCTCATCAAGCGGCATATCCGCCAGGTTTCGATAATACGAATCCTGTTCGACCAGAATCACATTTTCGCGCCCGACGGATTCGATTACCCGCCGCGCAATTGTCGTTTTCCCTGAACCTGTTCCGCCGCAAATTCCAATTATCATAAAGTCGCGAGTCGTTGAGTCGCGAGTCGGGAGTCGCGGGTTTCATCCCGACTCGCGACTCGCGACCCTAGACTATTTTTTGAATAATCCTGATCAAAAGTTCCTTGAAAATTCCGGCGACGCGGGCACCTGTTTCCATCACTTCGGCGTGATTGATCGGCTCGTCGCTCATCCCGGCGGCGAGATTGGTGATGCACGAAATCCCCAAAACCTTCATTCCCTGCTGCCGCGCCGCGAGAGCTTCGGGAACGGTTGACATTCCGACCGCGCCGGCGCCTAACAGCCTGTACATCCGAATTTCCGCCGGTGTTTCGTAGGTCGGACCCGACAGAGCGCAATAAACGCCGCGCCACATAAACGAGGTCAGTTCTTTTTCCAAGCCGCTTTCAAAACGTTCTTTGGCAATCGCTTTTGATTCATCGTAGGCAATTTCCTGCAAAGTTTTGTCGTAAACTTCCGTCATATCAGGAAAGCGCGGACCGAACCTTTCGTCATTTGCGCCGCGTAGCGGATTAACACCCATCAGATTGATATGGTCGCGCAAAAGCATCAAGTTTCCCGGCTTAAAACCGGTCCGGACACTTCCTGCCGCGTTGGTCAAAATGACGGTTTTAATCCCCAAAAGCCCGAAAACGCGAATCGGAAAAATAACCTGCTCCATCTCATAGCCTTCGTAGAAATGAAAACGTCCCTGCTGAACCGCGACCGAAACGCCGCTGACTTCGCCGAGCACAAGTTGCCCGGCGTGACCTTCGACGGTCGAACGCGCAAAATGCGGGATTTCCTCGTAAGGAATCCGCACCGCATTTTCCAGTGTTTCCGCAAACGCGCCAAGTCCGCTGCCCAAAACGAGTGCGATCTTGATCTCTTTATCATATTTTGAGCGGATAAATTCCGCCGCTTCAAGTGCTTTTTCGTAACTCATATTCAAATGTATAACTTAATCAAAGGAATTATTTTTTACCACAAAAGATAGAGTTTAAGGAAATTAAAATCTATTTATTTGCAAAGTGATACTTGATATAGTATCAGAAATTTACCAAAATCTTTTTACAGAAAATTACCTTGTATAAGGTTACAAGCTAAGAAAGATCACCAAAATGACTAAAAAACAAGTCAAAACTAAAAAAGAAAATTTGCCGAAAGCGGAACAATATCTTTACAGCGTCGGTTGGTCAGAAGCGGACGAAGCGTTTGTTGCCCGCGTTGCCGAATTTCCATCGCTTGCCGCGCACGGCGACACGCAGGAAGAAGCAATGGGCGAAATCAAAAATGTCGTTGAATTTGTTTTGAATGATTTGAAGGAATCCGGCGAACCCGTTCCCGAACCTTTCGGCAAACGTTCTTTTAGCGGAAAATTGGTTTTGCGAATGCCCGAATATATGCACCGCCAACTTACGATTGAAGCGATGCAGCAAGGCATTTCGCTCAATCAATTATTAAATCTAAAGCTGGAAGCAAGCCATTAAAACCGGCTTCTAATCCTCAATCTCAAGTGCGATTTTCAAGGCTTAATTCAATTCTTTGATTTTTTGCTCCGAAAGTGAACCGACAAAGTTTGTTAATTTGGATTTTTCAATACTGATTAGTTCGTCACAGTGAATACAACTATCGTGCTTTAAGCCTTCATCAATTCCAACCTCAACTTCTGACGGCAAACCGATACAATTCGTGTAAATCGAAGCGCAAATTACAGTTGGATAATTTAACAAAATGAATTCGCGGCTACTGACTACGACATAAACGCGAAATTTCTTGGGTTCTATTCTGCTTGGGTTTTTAACTTGGTAAAGATTTCCTCGTTCCATATATCAACTTGATATTCCAAATTTTCTAACAGTTCTTCCCGATGTTCGTCGGCATAACGATTCATCAACTCAATTTCTTCCTCGCGTGTCAATTTTTGCTTTGGCGGTTTTTGATTTAGTTTCGGCAGATATTCGCGCAAGGCTCGTTCATAAATTTCCGAACGACTGGGAAAATCCTTTGCGGCATTTTTAACTTGTTCGTACAGATCGGCTTCGATGGTGATTGTTGTTTTTACTTTTGTATTCATATTTCAAAAATACTTGTTATCACTTTCAAAAGCAATTATTTTTCTTTGCTGTACGGAATACCCAAAGCCTTCGGCGCGCGCGATAGACCGATAAATCCGGCGAGCACGATGATCGTCAAAACATACGGAATGATCTGGACGAACTGCACCGGAATATTTTCGCCCGAAGCGAGTTTGTAACTCGCCAGCGGAATCGTCAAAGCCTCGGTAAAGCCAAAAAATAAACAGGCGAACAAAACCGGCACAGGCTTCCATTTTGCGAGGATCAGCGCGGCAAGCGCGATAAATCCGCGCCCGGCGGTCATTCCGCGCGTAAAGAGCGAAGATTGTCCGATTGAAAGATACGCGCCGCCAGCGGCCGCCAATACGCCCGACAAGATGACGGCGACGTATCTCAACCGAATGACATTGATGCCCGCCGCATCCGCCGCCGCCGGATTTTCGCCGACCGCGCGAAGCCGCAAACCGAACGGCGTTTTATACAAAACATACCAGCAGAGCGGAACGAGCAAAAAAGCGAGAATCGACGCAACCGAGATACTATTAAAAAATTCCGGCAAAAGAAATTGTTTAGCAATTTGCGGTGTCGAGCCGGACGAATCGTAAATAGCACCGCTGATTAGTTGCGGAAGTCCGAGCATCAGAAAATTTATTGCCGTTCCCGCGACGACTTGGTTGGCTTCAAATTTTATAACGGCAATTGCATACACTAAAGCCGTCAAGCCGCCCGCAATTGCCCCGGCTATCAATCCGTAAAATGGAACCGCAACGGAAGATAAAATTCGCTCGGCTAAAAACGAAGGCATGCCCAGATTGACTAATTTAATCATCATATAAGGCTGACTCATCTCAAAAGTGACAACTGCCGCCGTAAATGCGCCGGCCAGCATCAAACCTTCGAGCGCGATGTTGATAATGCCCGAACGCTCCGAAAACATTCCGCCGAGCGCCGCGAAAATCAACGGAGTCGCCAGCCGAATTGCTGAAAAAATCAATGCTATACTGAAAATATCGTTCATACTTCAAAAAGCTCCTTCGGTAAACCCGTCTGCCGAATAATTGACTGTAAAGTGCCGATTCTGATTTCTTTGTGATTCGGCACGGGAACGGTTACGGTCGAATTTTCCAGACGCTTTTGCATAATTATATGACTTCCTTTTTGGCGAACCGACGCAAATCCGTGAGCCGCCAAAATTCTGCAAATCTCGCTTCCCGAAAATGTTTTTAATTTACCCAATCGCAACCTCTAACTGCGTTACGAAAACGTCCAAATGCAGCCGATTTTGAATTTCCGTGTTATCCGCCGTTTCAAAAAAAAGCTCGATGGCTTCGGTTAAATTCGCCTTCGCTTCTTCGACCGAATCGCCTTGGCTGGCAATGTCGAGTTCAGGGCAAAGCGCAACATATCCGTCGCCTTCACGTTCGATAACTGCTGTAAATCTTTGTAATTGCATAATTTATCGCGTCAACAAAATATCAATTTCTTTCTTTTTTGACTTATTGTTGAACAATTCCGTCTGATTTTTCTTAACTAAACTTTCCTTAATGGTTTCCTGTTTATGCTTTGGAAAATGTTTTCGCAATATCTCCAAAGTTTTGTCAAAAGTATATTTTCTAATATCCGTGCGGACAAAGATAGTGCTTTTTCGGCTCATCATCTCCGCACAATTACCGAACACATTGTCCAATAATTCTTCATAATCGTTTTTTGAAACGAACCGTTTTTTGTATTTGTCATCATTATTTACTTTTTCATTTAACAACCAAAGCCGCAACCATTGGTCGGCGTGATAGTTGACTACCGATTGATACGGCGGCGATGTAAAAAGAAGCGAGTATTTTTTATTTTCCTTTTTTGCTTCTTTTTTGATTTCTATGAGTTTTTCCGTGCTATCGCCCCAAAACGCTTTGCAATTTGTATCAATTTGCGGAGTTTCTTTTTTGTAACGCCATTCGATTTTTTTCTTTAAAAAATTAAATGGATTTATTTCGGGCGGTTCGGACAAATCTTTACTTTTCCACCAATTTATCGAATAGTTTAAGCCCATTGATTTGGTTTGACGCAATTGGTTTGATAAGCCTTCGCCCAATTTTCCGTGAAGACTAACCAAAACTATTGACATCAAAGTTCTGTCAATGGGTTTTCTTCGCCAATCTAAATTTTCTCTGGCGGCGAACAAAAATTTCAAAACTTCTTGGCAATAACAGATTTGAAAAAATTCTTCTGAATTTTCAGCATCAGTTTTATAGTCGTTTCGAGCATTATAGACTTCTTTTAATTTTTTCAGAATACTTTCTTTTTTAGCCGGGTTCAATTTTGTTTTTCCATAGAGCCAACCGAGCGGATTTATTTCGATGCCCACGCTGTTTCGTCCTAAGACTCCACCCGCGAAAACGCTTGAAAATCTACCGGCGAACGGGTCAATGATGTAATCACCTTTTTTTGAATACTTATCAACCGTTTGAAAAGCAAAATCAATCGGAAACATCGCGTAATACGGACCGAACTTAGCCCATCGCGTAATTGCGTTGCTATGTCCTCTGATATTTCCGATTTCCGCTAAAGTAGTCATAAATTAACTGCGATTTCTGATTTCTCTCGCAATGTCTTGAAAAATTCGTTTGCCTAAATTTAATGGAATTGATGCCTCTGCGTGTGCCGATAACAACGGCGAAACCGAATTTTGAAACCGACTCGAAACAACTTGGTCAAGCAAACTCATCACGTCCGCAAGACGCGGAAATTGGTTTGGGTAAGCCGTTTCTAAATCCTTTTGATATTCATTGAATACAGCTACGTTTGCTGTAACCCTATAACCATTATTCGTTTTATAAAAAAACTTTCTGCCGAAATATGTATCTTGTCCGTATGGTTTCGGGCTATCGGACAACTTAATATTTTTCTTTATGTATTTATCAGTAAGCAAAATCGCCGATTGATTAGGGATTTTTCCCGCGAAACCTTCGCGGTCGGTGTCAATTGCTTCAAAGTGATTTACGAATTGTCCGCCTTTTTCAATTCCTAAAATAATCAAATCTTGTCCGTTAATTTCCTTTTGCAGTTGGTTAATTCGTATTAGTTCGTCTTCAATCGGTTTTGCCAACCAAGATGGTGTGCTGAAAACCGCTAAAGAACCGTCAATTATAAAAGCGAGTTTTCTTAAAACGTCAAGATTGTTGGTTTTTTCAAATCCGCGCAAAACGTGAACCAACCAAATTCTTTCAAGCGTGAACATAATTTGCCCATACATTTCGCCACAACTTCCGCCGTCATTGTGAAGTTCGTGAAGGCGTAAAGCATCGCTTGAAAACAGAGTCTTTTTTCTTTCACATTTACATTCGTAAATTCCAAAACCGTAAGAAAAATCTTTTTCGCAATCTTCAATTGGACACTTTGGCGGTCTTGTATCAGCACCTTTATCGCGCTTAATTTTTAATAGATATTCATAAGTTTGAAACAGAGTTTCTTTATTACTTTCATTCAAATCATAAAAAGGTGCTTCGATTGATAAATCTTCAAACAGCACTTTTCGCATTGACGCTTTTGCTGATTCTTCATCATCAACAATGACGTTACATCCCGGAATTGCTGATTCGGTCGTAGATGATTCTTCAGTTTTGCGAAAATCCACGGGATTAATAAATTCCTGTTTTTCGAGTTCCCGAATTTTATTGAGAAAAATTAAAACCGATGCAACGGTAATATATCCATACTCAGCACTCGGAAAACCATTTTCGACGGGAACTTCGTGTTTGCTTCCGTCAATTGCCGCGACTATATCAGGCTGCCACAAACTCGGTTCTAAATGCTGTTTCTCGGTTATTTCAAACTTAGTTTCATCTTCGCTGTTTCTTCTTCTAACCTTTAAACGCAATACGAGTTTTTGCACTTTGTCGCTATCCAAAATGCGTTGCAACGGCTTATAAGTCGCCCGTTCAAATATATCTTTATCGGAATAAGGCATAATTTTATGATTTGTCCGTTACGTCGAATCGTTTCACTTGCACGGGAATAACAAAATAATTGCTCAAAGTTTTTACCCGCAAAAATCCTTTGTCTTGCGTTCTGAGAATCGAATTTTCAAAATCACCGAAGTCGTAAAATTTCGTAAGTTCTTTGGTTTCATCTGTATTGTTCAAATGTCCGATAAACCAATTCGCCGTATTTTTCAGAATATTTCTTTGAATACTGCTAACTTCTTGCGTCGAATAAACCATTCCAATTCGATACTTCGCGCCCTCTTTCGCAGTGCGAACCCAAACGTCCGACAAATCCATATCTTTACCACTTGGCAAAAGATTGTGCGCTTCCTCAACATAAATCAAAATTTCGGACGGAGTTTTTCCTTCACGAAAAAGAGTTTGATTCTTACGGAAAATCGTCCACATAATTCTTTCCGCCGAGGATTTGTTAATTTCAGGTTCGCCACTTGATTGGTCTATAACAACAAGTTTTCCATTGACTAAATCGTTGTAAATATCTTCAGCGTAATCGGAACTCGTTGACGCTGTATGTTGGGCAATCGCTTTGCCAATTTTACGAACACCATTAGCGTATTGAAAAATACCGATAATTTTTTTCAATTCTTCGTCTGCCCATCTATCACCAGAACCTCTCGGACGATTGACATAAGCCATTTCAAATTGCTGATACCCGCCTTGATTATCTCTGATGAATTTGTCTAAAGATTCAAAAGCGGTTGCCAATTGCGTCCAAGTCGGATTTTGGTTTTCAAAAACTTGTGCGGCTGATTGATACTCGGCGGCATTGTTGCTTTGGCTGTTCTGTAATGCCTGAATCAAATCTTGGTTGAAAAGTCTTTGGGTATTTGGCGCAAAATTAGTTGGAACTTGAAAACCTGCTCTATTTAGAACTGCGCGATATGCCAAAACTCTTCGATTATTTCTAGTTACCGCACTTCTGTCGCTTGGGTCGGGCGTGTCGAATCTTACTTGAGAAAAATTTCTCATATAAATTGCCGAATCTTCGCTCAAAAGGCTGTCAATTATTTCTTTCCCAATCTGTAAGTTATCATCAAGATAGAAATTTAACAGCATCAATTTTCTATCCAAATCGTTGGGATGTCCAGTTATTCCATAAGTTACCACTTCACCATCTTTTTGTGCGTTATCTCGAATCTGCCAAACATTTTTCAATGCGCTGTTATTATCCTGAACATTTTCATTGGCATATTCGCCGTTCGGGTCGAAAATTATTTGTCCAATTCGCAAAGATGAATCGCCTGAATCTTTTGGATAACGGAGTTCATAAACCGATTTGGCAATAATTTTCGCGGTGTTCGATTTACCTGTTCGGGTCATACCGAATAAAGCGGATTTCTGCGAAAGCAAATCGGCGGGAAAAATGCTGACCGGCACATCGTCAACCTGTTGATATTTTCGATTAGTCGAAGCATAACGAATCGAACCGAGATTGACTCTTGTTGTAGAATTAAATCTTTCCCGATAATCGCCAAGAACCGAATTATCAATAAAATTAACAATTTCCTTCAAGGCTTCGGCATTCGGTTTATAAACCTTTAATCCTCTGTTTGGATAGTAGTTTGAAATATCGCATCCAAACTTTAATCCTAAATCAGAATCCTGTTGATTTTCATTCGATAAATCCAAGTAAAATGTCCCAATAATCCGACATTGAATACCGGCTACCGCCAACAAAGTTTGTCGTGTGTTGGTATCAATTGTTTTATCTAAATCAATTCCCCAATTTTCTTTTTCACCTAATAATCTTTGCGCGGTTTCGGTTTTAACTCTTTCATTGTCCTTGTCTTGTGGAAGTAATGTCGCGTCCATAACCCGCAAAAGGATTATTGACGAATCCTCTTTTGTAAAGTTTATAATTTCATCAACAAAAGGATTTACCCTTGTTGCAATTAGAAAACTCAGACTAGGAATGCCGCCGACTTCTTTGCGATGATAGTCATGAATTATAACTTTCGCCGTTTCGTAATTGATGGAATATAACTCCCCGACATATTGCTTTTCTTGAATGAGTTTCTGGAACCACTTCTTCGATTGAGTTTCGTGTTTATCTGTTGTGTAAGATTTTATTACTTCTTGAATACTCATATTTCCTCGCTCTAATTTGTAAGTTTTATTTCTTCGAGTATTTTTGCAAACAAGCCACAAACAAAATTGCAATCGCCTGTAGGATCAAGCCGATGTCTTTGGAAACGTAGCGTGTAAAAGCATCAACGAAAATCTCGCCGCGCATCAAAACCGCGAAAAATATCGCCGCAATGAAAACGCCGAGCGGATGATTTCTGCCGAGGAGCGCAACCGCGATTCCGAGAAATCCGAGTTCCGCCGAAAATCCGTCGTAATACAAATGGCGCGAACCGAGAACTTCATTGATGGCGACCATTCCGGCAAGCGCGCCCGAAATCGTCATTGCCGTAATAATCTGTTTTTTCGGAGAAATGCCGCCGTATTCCGCCGCCGAAGCATTTTGCCCGACTGCGCGGAGTTCATAACCCCATTTTGTTTTCCAAAGGAAAATATAAACCAGAACACACATCAAAATTGCGATCAGAAATGCAAAATTAAGCGGCACATCTTTTGGAATGAACGAAAAATATTCATGAAGCTGCGGAATATACGCGGCTGTTCCAATCGGTGCAGTTTCCAAAATCGGATCGCCCGAAACTTTGTAATGATATTGCGTGAAATAACTGACCAGCGCAATGCCGATAAAATTCAGCATAATCGTGTTGATAACTTCGCTTGAGCCGAATTTTGCCCGTAAAAATCCCGGAATCGCGCCCCACAGACCGCCGACGATGATCGCTGTCAAAATACATAACGGCACGAGCAAAATCGCCGGAAGTGATGCCCAAGGATAATGTATGTATTCCGCGGTTACCTTAACTATCACTCCGCCGAAAGTAATCCCGACCCACGCGGTTGCAAACGACGCGACATAAAGCTGACCTTCCGCGCCG
>JANPDZ010000638.1:0-6025 GCA_031431735.1 Acidobacteriota bacterium
CCGGGTTGCTCACTTTCAGCGAGCTCATGACTTTTCTGAATCAACGTAGGGTTTCATTCGCTTCACTCATTACACCCTACGCTATTATATTTGTCACCTTCGGCGACATCAGAAATTCAAGTTGCGTAACATGAGTTATAAGATTCGATTTTCATTTGTATATGATCAGGACTTTGGCTTTTGGTCATTGGCTTTTGGTTTTTTCAATCTAAACCCTTGTTTTTCAATCAAGATACCGGAATAAAAGCGAAAAGGTCAGAAGTTCATCGCCAATCTGTAACTTATTTCAAAAGACAAAAAACAAAGACCAAAAAACAAAGACCTAACCAATTACGTAAATTGGCGAAAAATAAACTCAAAAAGAGTTTAGCAAAAAAAACGTCGGGGAAAAAAGTGTAGCAATTATTTTGAATTTGGATTATAAATGAATTGTTATAAATGATTCAGTACATTTGTTTGATTGAGCCGGTCAATACGCCCAAATTAGGTTTCCGCGTTTTCCAAGAACCACGGAGGAAATATGGAAGTAAATAAAAAACAAACTAAGCATCCCCAAAATTTGAAAGACGATTTTGATAATTTCTTTGAAAAGTTAAAGAATCTACCCGAAGATCTAAAAAACCAATTCAGCCCTGTTTTTGAAAGATTGAACCTTGATCTGAGTTTGCAAAATCTAAAAAAAGAGCCTCAGAAAGTTGAAGAATTTTACGATATATTCGCTGATTTTACTGAAGATTCAAATTTCTTTAAGATGCTTTACCAGGTTCTTTTGGAAGAATATTTCAAATTGGAAATTTTTAACAAAACGGATCACGAAACATTAAAATTGAGCGCCAAACAGAAAATAAGACAATTGTTGTTGGACGGAAAATGGGGCGGCAGTGTGAATTTTGATAATCGTGCGGGGTTTCGGATCGAAATGCTCAAAGAAATATGTTTGAAAGTCCACGAAAAATCTGCCGAACGAGCCAAAACCGGCGAGCGGATTGCCGCTATTTGCTTTTCCGGGGGAGGAATCCGCAGCGCAACCTTTGGTTTGGGCGTGCTTCAGGGGTTGGCAAAACATAAATTATTAAGCAAGTTTGATTACCTCTCGACCGTTTCGGGCGGCGGATATATCGGAAGCTGGCTTTCTGCTTGGATTCATCGGATAAACGAAGACAAAACTGTGTTCACTGATGCGGAGGTTAAAGAAGTTGAAAAGCAATTGATCGAACAAACGGCAGAGAAACCGGAGCCGCCCGAAATTACACATCTCAGGTCATACAGTAATTATATGAGTCCGCGAACTGGGTTGTTTTCAACAGACACATGGACTCTTGTAGCTGTGTATTTGCGGAATTTATTGCTTAATTGGACAGTTTTCGTGCCATTAATTGCGGCATTTTTACTTTTGCCGAAGATGTTTGTAACTGTCATTGACTTTAGATTTCAAGGAGCTATCCAATATGTTTTGTTGGGTCTCGCGATCTTGTCGGGGTTGGTCGCGGTGATCAATATTAATGCGATGCGGCCGAGTTTGAAGGAACATTCCTGGATTGACCAAACATACAAAGAAAATGAGATCGGCATTATCAAATCGGTTGAAGGCAAAGTTATCTGGTGGGTTTTGGTGTGGATAATAATTTCAGCCGTGTTCATCACAACATTTTGGGTTTGGAATGACGGAAGTCTGCATTTTCCGGGGAGCCAATCAATTGCCACTCTTTTACAAATAGAACAACCGACATTGATTGATTTCATCTTATTTAGCGAAATATTTTTTCTTGGCGGATACCTTTTGGTGCGAATTATATTTTGGTTAAGAAAATTTTTGAGTGTTTCGAATGTGATGAAGAGCAAAGAGCCAACTCAGGGAATTGAAGAAGAGAAAAGTATTTGGGGAAAGGCGAAGTATTTCTTCCGGGTTTATTTGGGAGAACTGTTGACTTCGATTGTCTGCGGCATTTTTGGCGGTTCGCTGTTGTATCTGGTGATTGTTAATCTTGGGATTTTGAAATCGACGGGTTTCAAAATCTTTTCAGATCCTTCGAATAACTCAAAGTTATGGGTTTGTTTTGGCGTACCGTTGTATTTGTTGGTTTTTTTGTTGGGAGCAACACTTTTTGTTGGGTTTTCCGTCCGATTTACAAACGATGAAGACCGCGAATGGATGGCGCGGTTTGGTGCCTGGATCTTAATGTTTATTATTGGCTGGATCGTAGTTTCGACTACCGTTATTTTTGGACCGGAACTTTTTAAACCCGATCTGATGGGAAGTTTATTTACTTCGGTTGGTGGAATTTCGGGGTTAATAACTTTGATTTTGGGATTCAGCAGTAAAAGTTCGGCAAATAATGGCAGCGAACCTAAAAGTAATACGAGTTTTTTGATGTGGTTTGCACCGGCAATTGCCGCACCTGTTTTTGTATTGTTTTTGATAATGTTGATTTCCTATTCAACAACCGCTCTTATTGAAAAGGTCGGATATTTTGTGAATTTCAGACAACTCACCTGGTTCTTGATTTTATCAGGAATTGGCATTGTGATGGGATTTTTCATCAACATCAATAAATTCTCCTTTCATTCGATTTATCGCGAACGGCTGATTCGAGCCTATCTTGGCGCATCACGAACTGAAGCAAGGTTAAAGACGGCAAACAGTTTTACAGGACTCGACAGCGAAAAAGATAATATCGAGATGCGATTTTTAAAACAAAAACCATTTCACGTTGTTAATATGACCTTGAACCTGGTCAAAACGCAAAATCTACGCTGGCAAAACCGCAAAGCCGAATCTTTTACGGCGACCGCACTTTATTGCGGAAGTTCAAATATGGGTGAAGGAAGCGGCAATTACCGAAGTTCTGAAGAATACGGCTTAAATGTCCAAAACGGCAGAGCCATCACGCTTGGAACTGCCGCCGCGATCTCAGGTGCGGCAGCGAGTCCGAATATGGGCTATTACACAATGAGTTCGGCGGTTTCTTTTTTGATGGTTTTGTTCAATGTACGGCTTGGATGGTGGCTCGGCAATCCGGGCAGACGCGGTAAAACTACTTATAATTTGCCGGCACCGCGTTGGTCGCCGCGACTTTTTCTTGATGAAGCGATCGGCGGTACCAACGATTCAAAGCCGTATGTTTATCTTTCAGACGGCGGACATTTTGAAAATCTCGGTCTTTACGAGATGGTTTTACGGCGTTGTCATCTGATAGTGGTCAGCGATGCCGGTTGTGATGAAGAATTTGGTTTTTCAGATTTTGGGATGGCAATTCATAAGATTCGGGTTGATATGGGCATTCCGATCGAATTTGAACAAGACAAGCATCCGGCCAAAAAGCGAAATTGCGGCATCGGCAAAATCAGATATTCGGTCGTTGACGGCGAAGGAACCGAAGACGGAATCCTGATATATATTAAACCGACACTTGATGATAATGAACCGATTGATCTGAAAAACTACCAAAAAGAAAATACCGCTTTTCCGCACGAATCAACTGCCGATCAAATGTATTCCGAAACACAATTTGAAGCGTATCGTTCGCTTGGATTTCATCAGATAAATTCGATCTGCTGTCGGCAACAAATATGCAACTGTCAAGACCTGTCTAATTTGGAAAAAAATGCGAAAAATTATTTGGAAAACTTGCCCAAATAACAGCAAAATATCATCGTTTGCGCTGTTTTGGATCAAGATATTCACGCAAACCGTCGCCGATAAAGTTGAATGCCAGGACAGTTAAAGCGATGGCAATGCCCGGAGCAAATAAAACATGCGGAGCGATTTGCATAACTGTTGCAAAACCTGTTTGTTGAGCTGAAAAAATCATCGTTCCCCAGGAAGGTGCGGGTGCCGGAATTCCCAAACCCAAAAAAGAAAGCGATGCTTCTGACAAAACCGCGCCCGCCATTCCGAGACTTGCCTGAACAATTAAAGGTTGAACGGCATTCGGTAAAATATGTGTGAAAAGAATCCTCATATTGCTCGCCCCGAGTGCGCGGGCGGCTTGGACAAAATCATATTCGCGGACTTTCAAAACCTGTCCGCGCATCACGCGTGCGTAACCGACCCAACCGATAATGCAAAGTGCCAAAATCAATTTTTCAAGACCCTGCCCGAGAAAGGCGACCATCGCAATTGCTAATAGTAATCCGGGAAACGCGAGAAAAACATTGAACAAATAACCCGACAAGATCTTATCAACCCAACCGCCGTAAAATCCGGCAATTGCGCCAATGAACATTCCGAAAACAGCGGAAACAAATGTCACGGAAATACCGACTTCCAGCGAAATTCTCGCGCCATAGACAATGCGGGAAAAAACATCGCGTCCGAGATCGTCTGTCCCGAACCAATGCTCCGCCGATGGTGCCTGATGACGTATTGCATCCGGCCGAATTTCAAGTGGGTCATGCGTCGCGATAAACGGCGCAAAAATTGCCGCGACGATTAGCACGACGGCGATGAAGAGTCCGATGTAAGTTAAACGATTCACAATTTACGAAAGTCTGATGCGCGGGTCGAGCCAGCGGTAAACCAAATCCGTCATGGAGTTTGCCAAAATATATGTCACGCTAATAACTAAAACGCAGCCTTGCACAAGCCGATAATCGCGTGTGCCGATTCCGTCTTTAAGCAAGAGAAGTCCCAAACCTTGCCAACTGAAAATCGTTTCGGTAATGATTGCGCCGGCGAGCAATACACCGAGCTGCAAACCTAAAATCGTGACGACCGGAATCAGTCCGTTTTTCAAAACGTGTTTATAGACCACCGTTCGCTCGCTCAAACCTTTTGCGCGGGCTGTTCGGACATAATCTTCGCCGAGTTCTTCGATCACCGAACTGCGCACCATTCGCGTTAGAATTGCCGAAAGTGCCGCACCTAAAGTTATTGCCGGCAACACAATATCTTCGGGATTAGTGTTTCCCGTCGCGGCGAAAACCGGTAATTTGACGGCGAAAATATAAACCAAAACGGGTCCGATGACAAAACCCGGCAGTGAAATTCCGAGAAGCGCGAAAAATGACGAAAAATTATCAATTAGTGAGCCTTTGTTTGTGCCGGCCAGAACACCGAGTGGAAGAGCGATCAAGATTGCGATGAACATTGCCGCCAATGCAAGTTGGATCGTATTCGGATAACGTTCGAAGATCATATTCAAAACAGGTCTGCCGGTTTTGAATGATGTTCCCAAATCACCCGTCAAGACGCCTTTCCAGTAATTTACATAACGATTATCCGCGCCGTGCCATTTGAGTTCGCGCAATTTTGCTTCGATCGCGATATTTTCGATAAAACTTTCAATAAAGTTTTGATCCAGGCGTCGCAAAGTTTCGTTTGGAGTATGCGAAAATTCCAGAAATCCTTTGTAAAGTTCATCGTTGCGGCTGTATGTAAAGAAAAATCCGGGTTTGTCGAGTCCGTGTTTGGCGCGGAAATTAATGATTTGTTCGGGTTTAGCATCGTCTCCCAAAACGGCAATTGCCGGATCGCCCGGCACGAGTTCAATGAGCAGCGTGACAAGCGAAACGACTGTCCAAACGACAAGCAGGAGCAAACCGATCTGGCGAAAGAAATTCAGAATTTTATATTTCATCGAAAACGTAGGGAAAGTTAAGTCTTAAAACTTCTATTCGTCTAACTTTAACAAAAAAAAATAAAGATTCACAATTGCTTCTTCACAAGGTCTTTGGTTTTTGGATTTTGGATTTTGGTTTTATTCAAGTTAAACCCTTTGATTTTCTAAAAAGATGCGCGGAAAAATAAGCGGGTTTGGTGAGAAATTCATCGCCAATCTGTAATTTCTTACAAAAAACCAAAATCCAAAAACCAAAATCCAAAACAATTACAATTTCTTTCAAAAAAGCATAAAACTAAAAAACAAAGAACGAATCAAATACTAACTCGACTTTAGATAAAAGCAGAAAAAAGCCTGTTTGATTTCCAAGCTGATTTTTGCCTTTTTTTGTTCTGTTTGTTCCTCATCATTCTACTTGTTTGACAAGTTTTGGCTTTTTTTTGCCTTTCAATTTGATTTTATAC
>JANPDZ010000639.1:0-3318 GCA_031431735.1 Acidobacteriota bacterium
ACTGAGCGGTCTAAAAATTGCAGGTGCTTTGAAAACTAAGAATATTTGCCCACGCGCACACACTAAACAAACGAAAAAAAGCATTTTAACCAAATCTTTTTTCTTGTTTTCGTGCGTGCGCGTGTGTGCGCGTGGGCAAAATTCTTTAAATTTTCAGTAATTTTCAAGTAAGCAATAACTATGCCGCTCAGTAATGAATCAAATAAAAATTACGGCACAAAGGCATTCGGAGTCGGAAAATCTCCGACAATTCCGAATTGTTGGATCGAGATTCCGGCGGTCGAACGCTGGACGAACCAAGTCGAATTTGAGGGACGGAAAACCGCCGCGTCAAATTTACCGTCGCCGTCGTAATCGCCCGGCGTCGGAACATCGCCGTTTGCGCCGAACGGAAACGAGAAGAAAGAATTATCTTCGCTTCGCAGAATAAACCAAAAACCGGTTGACGGTCGCCAAATGGCAACGTCTGTTCTGCCGTCGCCGGTATAATCACCCGGCACGGCTTTATCGGTCGAGTTGCCGAAAGTTGTGACAAACGTGCCGCCTTTGCTTCTTAATCCCCACCATTCCGCACCGTTCACGCCGTTTGGACGGAAAATTGCAATGTCGGCTTTGCCGTCGCCGTCATAATCTGCCGGAACGGGTTTGTCGCCTGCCGCGCCGAAAGTAATGATGTCAGTTCCGCCCGATGATTTGCTGATATACCATGTGTTTGTTGAGGGTCGGAAAACCGCAATATCTGTCCAGGTATCGCCGTCGTAATCAGCCGGAACGGGAATGTCGCCCGAAGTGCCGAACGGAACCGAATAAAACGAACCGTCTTCGCTTCGCAAAACAAACCAAAAGCCGTTTGAAGGTCTGAAGAAAGCGATGTCCGTGCGGCCGTCGCCGGTGTAATCGCCCGGCACGATGCGGTCTGAAGACGTGCCGAATTGAACCGCTGCGTTTCCGCCGTCGGAGCTTCTGAAATACCACCATTCACCAAGGCTTGGACGATAGATCGAAACATCGGTGCGCCCGTCGCCGTCATAATCAAACGGTGCTTTGCGCGGGTAGGTCGTGATTTCCAAAGAAAATCGGCGCAAAAATCCGGTGTCGTCGGTCGCGTTGTCGCTGACATTTAAAACCCAAGTTCCTTGCGGACTTTCGCCGTCAAATCTCGAAAGCCGTCCGGTTGTCTCCGGCGAAAAATTACCGGAAACGAATTGTCCGGTTTGATTGGTGATGGTTGATAAAGCCGGAAAATTGCCGTCGTCGTCAATCAAGGTCGAGCAGATGTTTTCGCGTGTGCCGCCGCGCCGCTCTATAAATGTTGCGCTTGGAAAACCGCCGGGCGCGGTCAGCCGAAAGACCAAATCGCCGACAAAAGTATGGTCAACCGCCGCGTTGGTGTTTCCCGCAGTCGCATTGCAAGTTCCCGTACCGGTATTGAATCTGAAATTAACGTCCGAGATTCTTCCGCTGGTCGTAACGGGCAGATTTACATTAACTCCGGTGAGAAAAAAATCGGGAATCGAAACCGCCGAACCCGCGTAACTGGTCGTGTTTGTGCAAAAATCGAGCTGATAATTTTCCGCCGCGATTGAACCGTTGACGGTATTATAGACGACCAGCGCGACCGACGAATTTCCCGGCACGACGACCGAAAAAGTCGTCGGCTGATGAACTGCAAAAGCTCCGGTGCCGACTCCGGCATCGCCTCGAAACCGCGCCGAATTGGTAATATCGGTTGGCGCAAAAGGAGCTTGAAAAACCGAAACCTGCAAATCCGCGCCTGATATAGACGGATTTGTTTTGGTCAGTCTGACCGGAACACAGATCGGAAAAATCGAGGGATTGTTGAGATAGTGAACATTATACCGATAACTTCCCGCGCCCGAATTAAACGGATTCGGCGGCGTCACGCCTGAACAAGTCGCGGTCGGCGCGCCCGGACGCGTAATCACATTCGGTAATGTTCCGGTCGTTCCGGCAGGCGGTGCAGTTCCGAGCGTTCCGCGCAAAGTGCAAACTTGCGGCAAAATTTGCGCCGAATCCGTGTTGACAAAAGTCGCTAAAATTACTGCCGTCAGCAGTAAAACTAATGTGCGTTGATAATTTTTCTTTCTCATCTTAATTTTCCCTTGCATTGTTAAAAAATCCTGCTTTTAGGCAGACTGATAAATAAATCCGACTAAAAATTTATCTATCAATCCGCCTGTTTTTCTTCACTTTGCTTGGAAGGCTGGATGTGAAGAAAAATTACTTTAGTTACTTTCTTTATGCGTCCACTTTATACCAAACGCCTTTATAAGCCATTACGCCGGCTCCAACTCCGCCGACAGTAATTCCTTCCGTTACCATATAGGCACTGGCAATGGCTGGATCGCCCCAAGGTTCACCAAAACTAATGATGGAAAGACCTTGCCCCCCGATGACGCTGGCACTAAGCGTAAAAATATGACCTGAACCGACTAAATCATCGAAATCAACTCCCCAAAATGAAGCCGCGCCTGCTAAGATTCGGCTTCCCGTAGAAGGAAAGTCTTCGGTGGAAAAAGAACCACCAATCGGTGCGCCGCCGCCGATGCCGATTCCCGCGCCGACAAATTCATACCACTGCGTTTCGCCCGAAATTACGTTTTTTACATTCACGCCTTGAAGCGTAACTCCACCCGTCACCCCTTCTCCGCCGGTAGCTTCATACGAGCGGCTTGTGTCAAACTCCAAATTAGAGACTGAAGCGGAATTTACGATAAATTTTAAAACCTCTGCTAAAATTTTTATGTCCATATTTTTTTACCTGATGATTAAAAACCGCCCGCGACTGTCGGAACGCTTGTCGGGCGCGGCGTGATAACTTGGCTTTCATCTACAACATCAATTGAAGGCGGCGGAACGTTTGCCGGATTCTAGAGCGGAATCAAAGCAGACGTTGCCGCAAAACCCTCGGGATTGTAATGTGCCGCATTTGTATTCAGAAAACCCAACGTATAATGCGTGTTGGAAATCGAGCCTTTCATTTTATGGTCGCGCATACGGTCAACTCGTTCGTCAACCAAAATTCTGCCTGGATAGTCAGCACTGCAATCGAGTTGGAATTTCAAAATCCAATTTCGCGTGACCGCTCCGCAAACTCCGTCAACCGTTATATTTCCGTTTGGACGATATTCCGCCGGATACTTGTCATAAAAAATCTTCAACCTTGAAACCTTCGCGCACGTGAATTGCCATTAGCCGTTGGATTCTCCATCCATACCGCAACGCGTGGCGCGGTTGGATGGAGAGGAAACGGATCACTGCTCTCGCGCACTGGCTTTTACTGTTAAGCAATTCTAT
>JANPDZ010000640.1:0-5534 GCA_031431735.1 Acidobacteriota bacterium
CCTTCGGGCGCCGGTAAATCCACATTTATGGACGCGCTCAACGGAATGCGCCCCGCGTCGGGCGGCAGCGTCCTGATCAATAATCTCGACCTTTATCAGCATCTCGATTCCCTTAAACAATCAATCGGCTATGTTCCGCAGGACGACATCATTCACCGCGAACTGACCGTTTATCGAACGCTTTATTATGTCGCAAAATTGAGGCTTTCGGGCGATGTTTCGAGAAAAGAGATCGATCAGATTATTGATGAAGTGATGGATGTGACCGGACTCAGCGAACGTCGCGATGTGCCGATCAATCAATTATCGGGCGGACAGCGCAAACGCGTTTCGATCGCTGTCGAACTGATTACGAAGCCGTCGGTGATCTTTTTGGACGAACCGACATCGGGACTTGATCCGGCGACCGAAGAAAAAATTATGAAGCTCTTTCGGCAAATCGCCGAATCGGGCAGAACCGTGATTCTGACGACGCACGCGATGGAGAATGTCAAACTTTTTGACAAAATCGTCATTCTGATGCGCGGAAAATTGGCGTTCTACGGCAGACCTGACGAAGCCTTGAAACATCTCGGCGCATCGAGTTTCAAAGACGTTTACGACAAGCTCGAAGAACCGGCGGAGCAAAGAATTGCGATGGGCGGCGACCGCCATCAGATAACTGAACAGGTTGCCAACGAATGGAAGGATAAATTTATCCAAACGCCGCAATATCGCAAAAATGTTTTTGAACGGCTCAATGAACTCGGAACATTGCAATCAGCTGGCGTTCAGAAAAAACATCGGCTTGGGTTATTTGGTTCGATTCGTCAATTTCTGACGCTTTCCCGTAGATATTGGGAAGTTCTGTTTCGCGATAAACTTAATTTGTTTATTCTGTTTGTTCAATCGCCGCTGATCGCTTTTATGACGTTTCTCGTGATGGGCGACGACCAGCCGCGAGATTTTGCGTATTTCGTGCTTTCGCTGGTCGCGGTTTGGTTTGGAACCAGCGTTTCGGCGCGTGAAATCATCCGCGAACGGCCCGTGTACAACCGCGAGCGGATGGTCAATCTCGGGCTAATGCCTTATATCTCGTCCAAACTTTTCGTACTTGGATTTATCGTCGGATTGCAATGTTTGTTTCTTTTCGCGCCGCTTAAATTTCTTGATATAACAGGTATTATGCCGATGCCGGGCGAGCTTTTGGGTATTCCGCAGTTTTGGGCGATGCTGCTGACTTCGGGAGTCGGTATCGCGCTCGGACTTGTGATCTCGGCACTTGTCAAAACTTCCGAAATGGCGACCTCTCTGGTGCCATTGATCTTGATTCCGCAGATTCTGTTTTCGGGATTGGTCGGCGTGCCGAGCGGGCTTAACAAAGTCGCCGGACTGATTATGCCTGCAACCTGGGCGTTTGACACGATGAAACAGTTTTCGACGCTCAAGGTTTTGCGCGAAGACGGCGACAAGGACGCTAAGGATAAAGATTGTTCCAAAGAGAAGTGCGGGCTTTATAAACAGGTTGAATACGATAACAAACAAATCATCAAAAAAGCCGAGAAAGACATCGCCGATTACAAGGCAGACGCGAAAAAAGATTCTGATAAGTATAAGGATCAGATGGACGACTATCAGGAAGATATGGGTAAATATCAAGCCGGACAGCTCTCCAACAAGCCCACGAAACCGAAGCAACCCGAACTCAAGGAAGTTCCGAAGATCGATCCCGCGAAAGAAGTTCCGAAAGATCTGAGCGGTTATGTTGATTTTTTCCACCCTTGGATGAATGAGATTTTGAATCAATTGGTTTTAATGCTAATGTTTTTTATATTGGTCTTTTCCGCGCTGATCGTTCTCAGGATGCAGGACATTGCCTGACGACGGGAATAAATTGCCGGGAAATTTAGATTGATATTTTAGGTTTGGTTGACATTTTACGTTAAATAAGTTGCTACTAGGTAAGCGGACAAAAATAAATTTATGTAACGTTTAGAGGCGGTCTTTGACCGCCGTTTGTCGAGTCTGATGAACATCCGGCGGACTGAGACCGCCTCTAAACGACGATTTTAGTTTCAACATAACCTGATGATTTACATTTGAAATAGTTTTTTATGAAAGTTTTTTTTACAAATATTGCTTTATTTATTGTTTTAAGTCTTGCCTTTTCGGCCCTGACCGCTTGCACAAGCACCCAAACGGCTCCGGTCCTTGATAATTCGGTAGCGTCAAATACGACGACGGATGCGCCGTCCGACAAGAAAAAGATAAATTATCCGCCCGCGCCGTCGGCGATCATGCAGGCAGACATTAAATTATTAGACGACACGACATTTAAGTTGCAGGACAAAAAAGGCAAGGTTCTGCTCGTCAATCTATGGGCAACTTGGTGCGGTCCGTGTATCTCCGAAATGCCGCATCTGGTTGAAATGCAGGATAAATTTAAGGACAAAGGCTTTGAGATCATCGGGCTCGACATTGACCCCGAATCAAAAGAAGACATCGATGCTTTTGCTGTTAAGCAAAAATTAAACTATCAGCTCGGATGGGCGGATGGTAAATTAATGAATGAATTTGTCAAAATCACGCGGTTGCAAGGCATTCCGCAAAGTCTTCTGATCAATCGTGAAGGACAATTAACAGGCGTTTTCACGGGCGGCAATCCGAAAGTAATTGCGCAAATGAAGGTTACGGTTGAAAAGATCGTCAGTGAATAATTTTTAACGAAACGCGAATAACCGAAAAACAAATACGGAACGGCATTTATCAATGTGTCGTTCCGTATTTTTATTTTGTGAAAAGTGACATTCGTCTGCGGAAATGTGCAAATGATGTGCGAAAAGTGTAATTCGTGTGTGAACAAATAGAATTACACAAAAGGAAGCTCATTTTGTGTAAATAAAAAGGCTGCGGAACCTGCCAAAAGCAAAAATCTATCACTTATCACCTATCACTTATCACCTATTCCGAAAAGGTTATCCATCAAAAAGTAAAATCACTCGAAAGAAAATGAGAAACGCTTATCCGGATTAATATTCGCCGACGGAAATTTCAGTTCGACCGGGAAACGGAGTTGATTTTGAGGATGGAAACAACCTGAAGGTCGTTTTACTTTGATCATTCGCCGACATCAATTTTCGGTTCAACAAGAATGGTCTTAAAGCTCGATAAACTGACCAGACCGAAAGCCGCGCCTTTTGGTTTATTGACGAACTTTTTCTGTGTGTAATGAACAGCAACTTTCGGCTGCTCGCGCGCCGTGCTGTAAAATGCGGCGATCTGCGCCGCTTCGAGCAAGGTTTTCGGCGGGATTTCCTTACGGTTCGGATTTTTGATAATGACGTGTGAGCCCGGATAATCGGCGGCGTGAAGCCACAGATCAGAGGATTTAGCGACGCGAAAGGTTAAAAAATCGTTGTCTTTTGAGGCTTTTCCGACCAGAATTTCAAAATCTTCGCTCGACACAAAACGCCGTGCGCCGGTAAAGCGGTCAGTTTTTCTATCGCGCAACTTGACGGGAAGTTTTTCGACTTTGATGCCAAGAAATTCCGTCAGATAATCATCGTCTTTGGCTTCGATAGCTCCGCTCAAATGCGCACTTTTCAATTTCAGATTTGAAATTTCAGATTCTAAGATCGTCAAACGCCTTGAAACTTCTTCTTTTGCATTACGCGCCTTGGTGTAACGCCGAAAAAACTTTTCAGCCGCGTGCGTCAGCGAATCGTTTTCGTCAATTTCGATCTCGATCGTCGGAATATTTTCGTCAAAATAATCAACGACCAAAACCTTTTTATCAATCCGCACGGCATCCGCAAGATTCGCCAATATCAAATCGCCGAAACGTTTCCATTTTTCGGCATCGCCGTGACCCGCAAGGTCTTGATTTAATTTTTTGACAAGTTTTTCGCGCTTTGATATTTCCTTATTTAATTTACTTTCGGCAGATTTCGCCCGATTATTAAAAAGTTTTTCCGCTTCTTTCTCTAAATAAAAACAGTCTAATGCTTCCGATAAACTCTCAAATTCCCCGATCGGGAAACTCTCAGAGTCGCTTCGTCGCTTCGTCGCTTCGTCGCGCAAAGGCGCAGCAAATTCCCCGCCGATCTCCTGTCCGACGCCGAAAGTCTCGCGCATTTTATCGAGAATAAAGCCGTTTTTGTCACACAGAAACAGATTTGCCGAGCGGCCCGTCATTTGCACAACCAGCGAATATTTTTCGGTTTCGCCGATTTCGGTTCGGACTGAAAAGTGAAAGACCAGAATACGTTCGCCGGCAAATTTTTCGACCGATTGCAGCACGCCGTTCGACAAACGTTTTCTCAAAAAAAGCAGGAACGGATGCGGATTGCCGGATTGTTTTTCAAGGTCGCGCAGACGGCGTTTGATCAAATAAATTCGCGGGTTTGATGAATCAACGCTGATAGATAAAAACAGCGATTCATTCAATCGAAAATCGATGGCAAGATTGAGGCGCGCGAGCGTAAAGATCTTGCCGAACTTTTGTCCGATCAAAACTGAAGCGAGTTCGGTGCAGATCTGTTCGAGAGTTTTTTCATTCATTTAATACAGTCTAAAGTCCAAAGTCCAAAGTCCAAAGTCAGGATGAACGACTTTGGACTTTGGACTCTGGACTCTGGACTCGTTTTAGTATTCCTTGACGACAATTGTCCCCGAAAGCAAATCGGGCGCAGTACGTCTGTCAGAATTGAACAATGCAGGAATGAATCCGATTCCGCCAAGCGCGAGCGACACGAGATAAACGCTTGAGCTGACAGCCGCCTGATGAAACGTCGGATAATCATTTTCTTCAATATCGATCGTTTCAAGCGAGAAAAGTTTCATTCCGAAAGATTTACCGAACAATCCGATGGCGGTCGTCAGATAAATAAACATGACGATCGCACAGGTTACGAGAAAAGCCAGAAAACCGGCGATACTGAGCCATTTTCCGCCCGAAAGCATAAATGGCGCAAGCAGGATCAACGAGGTAAAAGAACCGATGATCAAATCAAAAAGCCCGGCATTAAAACGCATCGCAAACGGTGCCAGATCTTCGTTTTCGGCGTCTTCTTCGGTAATTTCAGCATCTTCGAACTCAAGAATTTCGTCTTCGTCAGATTTAACACGTGTGATCTTGATCATCGGCGCGGCTTTTGTTTCCAAGTTGATTTCCGGTAAATCGCCCGAAACTTTATCAAGATTTGTCGAAATTATCGCCGAATTCGGCAATGGTCTTAATTTATTTGTATCGAGGTCTTTCTTTTCAATAACGGGCAGATCTTCAAATTTCGGAGTTACCGGAGTGCTGAAAGACGTTTTCATTTCCGGAGGTTTCGGCATCACTTCCGCATTTTTGGTGGCAATATAAAACGGATAGTTCTTGGCCTGCGCCGACTGAGCCTTGGGCGCGGATTCGGTTATTTCCGGCTCTAAAAACCGTTTGCGCGAATCTTCGATGCGCCGCAAAGCATTGGCAAGTGTCGGATTATCGTTTAAAACCGGCTGATCGTCTTCGATATATTCCGCTTTCAGCGCGTTTGCGCCGCTGGTTCGCA
>JANPDZ010000641.1:0-7802 GCA_031431735.1 Acidobacteriota bacterium
GATTTTTGTGTCAAATTGGCATTTCTGTTTGAATACGACTGAGCGACAAACGTATTGGTCAGCACAAATGAAAACAATATTAGGAAAGAAACTGTTTTCGATATGTTTGAAAAGTATTGTTTAAGTAACATAATGTTCAGAACTCCGGTCTAAAAATTTGGTTAAGATTCAATTCTTAAAACGAGATTCAATGGACGAATCTCCGCAATTCTATTAACAAGTCTTGTGCCAAAGAGTGAAATACAAGAAATTAAAAGACTTATTCGTGTTTTAGGTGGGTCACTGATTTCGTCATCGGTCAATTTGAATGAACGTTTTATTCAAATTGACCGATTTTTGATTTGAAGACTGAATATGTGAATCAATATCTTGAAGTCGAACTCGTCGGCATTGAACATCGCAATTTGTATTAACAATCCGAAATCCAACATCCAAAATCCGCAATTTGGATCTACTGAGACTCTCTTTGAAAACGGCTTTCTAATTCGAATTGTGGGTCAAAAAATCATTAAAACGGGACGCGGAAAAACACGGATTGAGCGGATGTGTGCGGATTGATTAATAAAATTTAGGCACTCATACGCCTAATCCGTGTTTTTCCGTTTTCGGGTCAAAACAAAAACTTTGGACATCTGACTGAATTATCCGGATGTCCAAAGTTTTACATTGCCTGAAAACTATTTTTGGGATTTTTATTTAAACATTTCAAACAAACATTGTTACGCAACAATCTTTGGATTTGAAGCCGGCTTTCAAGTAAGCATTGTGCGCTTGCTGAAAGTCAACATTGCTCAATAAACAGACGTGGCTTACTTTTTCAAGTAAGATTCTGCTCAATTGCGATAAACAGTCTGAACCGATTCCTTGTCCGCGATATTCCGGGTTGACATAAACGCCTTCCAGATACATCACGTCCGCAGTTTCAGCGACGATATCGGCTTTGAAAACCAACTTGTCTTCATTGAACACGACCCAAACTCGGCCCTGTTCGATGCGCCGCATAACTCGTTTAAGATAGCCTTCACGGTCTTTTTCCATCGGATTGACACCCGATTCTTCAAATGCGACACGAGCGTGGGCTTCGGCGATCGGCATTAATTCTGCCGCAGTTGCAAGGCGCAAACCTTCGACGGCCTGTCGCACCATCACGGGATGTTTGATTTCAAAGAGCCGTTCTTCGCACACGAGGCGCGGTTCTTGGTTTTCATTTGAATAATATTGCCAAAAGTCTTCGATCGAATTGCCGTCCGACATCATAATGTGGATCGGTGTTTCGGATTCGCGGGCTTTGAGGGCAAGTGCCGTCAGCGCATCATCGGAGCGAACTTCGACGAGCGTTGTGTGTCCGATCAGGGCAACGCCTTCGAGATTTCCCGAGAGGTTTCTGTAACCGTAGAAATGTCCGCGATTACTGGCGCTTTCAATACCGTTATCTTGGATGAAACTTGTCATCACGACCGTGTGAACGGGACGCACTCGCAAGAATTCCAGGACTTCCGGCTGATCGGCGACGGTCAAAACCTGCACGCGATTCAAATTGGCAACTGCATTGGCAACGATGTATTCAAAAGAATTGGTTTTTTGATTTTCAGCGTAGTTGTAAGCTAGTTGTAATTTCATAGTGATATCCTCCTATTTTCTCCTTTTGAATTTAGTTTAGTTATCACCATTGATTACACTATTCGCCAGTGTGCTGTCGCTGATCAGAACGCCGTCACTTATTAGCACGCCGTCGCTGACCAATACGCCATCACCTACCAACACGCCGTCACTTATTAGCACGCCGTCACTTATTAGCACGCCGTCGCTGACCAACACACCGTCACTGATTAACACACCGTCGCTGATTAAGACGCCGAATCCTTTAAAGAATGCGCCGTCACCTAAAGTTGCACCATTACTGGTAACTGCTTTAGGATTGACAGATATGTTTGTCGTGGTATGGAAATTGTTGTTTGTAATGTAGTTAAACGTGCTGTTGTGAGCAATCCCGTTTTCAAACCACATGCCATTTTTATAGACATTATGGAACATACCGGCGAGGTCGCTTCCTTTCAAATAAGCATGATTTGTAACAATTCCTTGCGACCAATTGAAGGTTGTGCCGTTGAGCGTTGTGGTCGCTGTCGGAAAGGTTGCTCCCGAAGCCAAAAGGCTCATCCCCGAAGTTGCCGCCGTATTGAAATTGATGTCTGTGCGATAGGATTTTGCGAGCCGCACCGCGCCTTCGAGATTCAGTTGTCCCGCGCCTTGCTCAAGCGTGTTATAGCCTGACAAAGGTTGCGCCGTGTATTCCAGGATCATTTTCACCATTTGCGGTGTCAGATTCGGATTGACCTGAAAAAGCAGAGCCGCCGCGCCTGCGACAACCGGCGTTGCCATCGAAGTTCCGCTCATTGACATCATATTGTCATTTGGGTCGAGAAGATTGGTTAAACCACTAGCTAATGTCGGATAATTCAACACCAGATAACTCGTGTCTTTGGCGCGTGCCGAAACGATTTTGTTGCCCGGTGCAACCATATCCGGTTTAATGGCGTTGTCGTAAACTCTGACGCCGGCGGCATTTACATAAGAACCGCGGGTCGGACCGTTTGAACTGAATGTCGCCATCACATCATCGGTGCGCGCATCGGTGTCTTTGGTATTGACTGCGCCAACCGTCAGAACCGACGGGTCGTTGCCGGGCGAATGGATATGACCGTAAAGTTTTTGTCCGGCGGCGTTTTTGCCTTCGTTGCCGGCAGCGGCGACGACGAGAATGCCGAGCGCGTTCAATTCCTGCACTTTGCGGCAAACCGGATCGTTTGTATAAGTGTCAATCGCCAAACCGCCGAGGCTTAAATTAACAACCTTGATGTTATATGTTTGATAATTCAATTTGAGCCAGTCCAGCGCATTGAGAAGCCACGAAGTTTGACCGCGGCCTTGTCCGTCCAAAACTTTCAGATTGACGATGTTCGCGTTCGTCGCAACCCCGCGATACGCACCGCTGTTGCTACTTGAATTTCCCGCCGCGATACCGGCAACGTGAGTTCCGTGCCCGTAATCGTCATCGGTGGTGGTTGAAGTTGTGACAAAATTTTTGCTGTAAACGATTCGGCTGGAGTTACTGTTGTTCTTAAAGTCTTTGTGGTTTGTCTGCATACCCGAATCGAGAACCGCAATCCCGACACCTGTTCCGTCCAGCGTGTAAGCTGCGCGACCTGTCACTGCCGCTTGTGAACGGGTTGAAGTTGTACCGGTCGTATTTTCAAGATGTCCCGAGAAGTTCATTTGACGGTCGGGCGACATATAATTTATCAGACCGCTTTGCGTTAATGCTTCAATCGCTTTTAACGGCAGATTGACGACCATCGTATCGCTGTCGCCGATACGATCTTGCAAGCGGACTTTGTTTTCCGCCATAATTCGGCGCAAAACCGGATTGTCGGCATCTTTAGTCTGAAGAATCACGTCGAGGCGTTTGCTTCCGCCGGTCGTGTCTTTCTCCATCATCTCACGCAAGTCCGAGGCAACACTGTCGCCGCGAAAACCTTCGTTGCTTGCAAGTCGGTTGGTAATCGCTTCTTCAGAATTGATGTTGTTTGCGCTTCCAACCAGAATCGGTTCAAAGATTGCCGCAACTTCCGCGACCGTTTCGATCTTTTCAGCGTAAGCGGCTTGTGAACTGCCGCCGATGATCTGAACTTTGCCGAGTAAGAGCGATTCGGTGAGGTTACCGTTGATCTGCGAACTGCCGACAAAGTTTGTCAATTCGCCGACGAACAGAATGATTTCGCCTTTCGCCCGTTCCAAATCATTGACTATTTCTTCGATTCGGCTTGATGCTTCCGCACTGTCTTTGACATCGCTGAACAGAGTATTGAGTTCGAGCTGAAACACGCGCTTTCCATTTAAGTCAGCCGGCACATCGCCGCTTGCAATGCGCGAAGCGAGAGCCTTCACCACCAATTCCTGATTGTCGCCGGTCGTGTCGAGAATAACCGATTGACGCAAACCGCCGTTTGAGAGCGATTTGATCAATAAATTGACCTCGCGTTCAAAATTCGGATTGACCGAAAGTTTGCCGTCGCGAGCTAAGGCAGTCAGATCGGTCGTATATTTTGCCAATGTTGGATATTGATTCGAAGATTTTTGTGTCAAATTGGCATTTCTGTTTGAATACGACTGAGCGACAAACGTATTGGTCAGCACAAATGAAAACAATATTAGGAAAGAAACTGTTTTCGATATGTTTGAAAAGTATTGTTTAAGCAACATAAAGTTCAGAACTCCGGTCTAAAAATTTGGTTAATACTCAATTCTTAAAACGAGAATCAATAAATGAATCTCCGCAATCCTATTAACAAGTCTTGTGCCAAAAGGCGAAATACAACAAATACAAGGCTTATGTTTAGTTTTACGCGGAAAACTGATTTGGTCATCAGTCAATTTGAATGAACTTTTAATTCAAATTGACCGACTTTTGACCTGAAGGTTTGAATAGTCGAAAAAATAAGTCTGGCTTTAAATGAAAATTCTGTTATAAACTGGTTTTAGATTTACTCATTAAAAATTAAACTTTGAGGAGCAAAAATGCTTTTCCTTACTCAATCTGCCGCTGTTTACGGCATTGACGCGCTCATTGTTGATATCGAAGTCAACTTACAACCTATTAAAGGCGAAACCGATAATTCTCCGTCCGTTTTGATCGTTGGTTTGCCCGACACGGCGATTCGTGAATCACGCGAACGAATTCGGGCGGCAATCACGAACAGTTCATATTTTTTCCCGTTTCACAAAACGACGATCAATCTGGCGCCCGCCGACGTGCGAAAAGAAGGCGCGAGTTTTGATCTGCCGATCGCGCTCGCCATTTTGGGCGCAAACGGCGATCTGGGAAACTTCGATGGTTTGGAAAATACCTTGAGCATCGGCGAGCTTTCGCTTGACGGTCGTGTGCGGGCAGTTCGCGGCGCACTTTCGATCGCGCTCCGGTGCCGCGAAAACGGCATTAAGAATCTGCTTCTGCCCGAAGAAAACGCCACCGAAGCCGCCGTCGTGCAGGAAATAAATGTCTTTCCGATTCGTTATCTAAGACAAGCGGCAGAAATCGCCCAAGGTTTGCAAAGCGGCCGCGGCACGCCGATTCCGCCACTAAAACTCGACATCAAAGACATCAAATCTGCCGAAAACAAATACCGCGTGGATTTTTCGGAAGTTCGCGGGCAATCGTCGGCAAAGCGTGCGCTCGAAATTGCCAGCGCGGGTGGTCATAATATTTTGATGATCGGCTCGCCCGGTTCGGGCAAAACGATGCTTGCGAAACGTCTGCCGACGATTCTGCCGCCGCTCGAATTTGAAGAAGCAATTGAAATCACAAAAATTCATTCAGTTGCGGGACTAACGGGAAAATCGGGTTTGATCACGCAAAGACCGTTCAAAAATCCGCATCACACGGTTTCGCAAGCCGGACTGATCGGCGGCGGTTCGATTCCGAAACCGGGTGAAGTGTCCTTGGCACATTTGGGCGTTTTATTCCTGGACGAATTGCCCGAATTCGACCGCAGTACGTTGGAAGTTTTGCGTCAACCGATGGAGGATAAAGAAGTGACGATCTCACGCGCCGCCATGAGCCTGACCTTTCCGGCAAATTTTATGCTCGTCGCTTCGATGAATCCGTGTCCGTGCGGTTATTACGGCTCACAGCGCGATTGCAAATGCTCGCCGCCGATCATTCAGCGTTACGTCGGCAAAATTTCGGGTCCGCTGATGGACAGAATTGATATTCACATTGACGTTCCGGCGGTTAATTTCAAAGAATTGCGCGGCAAAGGCGTGCCCATCGGCGAAAGCTCGGAAACGATTCGCGCCAAAGTTATCAAAGCGCGTGAGATTCAAATCGCCAGACTTTCCGGCGAAAATGTTTATTCAAACTCGGCAATGTCTCCGTCGCAGATCCGTAAATTTTGCGCGCTCGATACGGAAAGCGAAAATCTGCTCGAACGCGCAATGCTCAAACAAGGCCTTTCGGCACGGGCGCATGATAGAATCCTGAAAGTTTCACGGACGATCGCCGATCTCGATGCCAGCGAAAACATTCAGCCCGAACATATCTCGGAAGCGATCAATTACCGTTCGCTTGACCGCAATTATTGGACTTAGATCGCTGTGAGATCTAAATGTATTAATAATGCGAATCAAGAGTCGGAAAGCAGAAAAGATTTATCAATTATCAAATCTCAATTATCAACTAACTTTAGGGGTTCGTAACCGCTCATAACTTCTGAAATAATGGATAATTGATAATTAGTAATTGATAATAATAAGACAAAATGTGCGCAAATCGCTTATTTTTCTACTCTTGATTCGCAATAATAATTGGATTAGAAAATACAATATTGATTTATTTTATTCCCAAAACTTTTATGGAAACAACAATCGAAAAAAGTGACCCTCTCGTCATCGGACACGGCGCACCCGAAGCCGATCTGTCGGTAGCGGAACTTCGTTCGATCGTCAAAGAATCGCTTGTCGAAATCGCGTCGCAATCGAAAGTGTTGGCGATCATTCCCGACAAAACCCGCGATGACAATACGGATCTGTTGTTTCCGTTCGCAGCCGAAATTTTAGCCGGGCGAAAGGTCAAAAAATTTGACGCGCTCGTCGCTCAAGGAACTCACGCGCCGATGAATCGGGCGGAAAAACGCGCTAAACTCGGCATCGGCGATGGCGAAACAATTCCGGATTTGGGTAAAGTTTTCGACCACGATTGGAGCGATCTGAATGAACTGACAACCATCGGCGAACTCAGCGCGGAAAAGGTCGGCGAATTAACAAACGGTTTGTTTGAAAAAGCGATTCCGTTGACTATCAACAAACTTCTCGCGCCCGGCAATTACAATTACGTTTTGATCTTTGGCGCAACTGTTCCGCACGAAGTCGCCGGATTTGCGGGCGGCGCGAAATATTTTTTCCCCGGCGTTTCGGGCGCGGAATTGACAAACGCGACGCATTGGCTCGGCGCACTCGCGGGTATCGAAAACATCATCGGCCGCATTGAAACGCCGACCAGAAATTTGATCGAAGCCGCCGCCGATTTTGTTTCCGCAAAAATCATCTGTTTGACATCGGTTGTCACGCGAACGGCCGAAAATCGTTTGCAAACGCACGCGCTTTTTGCGGGAGATTTTCGACCAGTGTTAAGACGTGCGGCGGAAATCAGCCGTCAGGTTCATATCAAATATGTCGGAAAAAAATACCGGCGCGTCATCGCGCTGCTTGACGATCATTACGACGAACTTTGGACCGGCGGCAAGGCAAGCTACAAACTTGGCGGAATTATTGAAATAGGCGGCGAACTTATTATTTACGCGCCGCATCTTCATTGTGTTTCCGGCACGCATGGCGCGGTGATCGGGAAATTCGGCTACGCGCCGATTGAAAAAGTAAAAAAGTTGGTCGCCGCATCAAGCGAACTTGAAGCCAATCTGTGCGTTGCCGCGCATCTCGCGCACGTTGCGTTTGCAGGACACGAAGATGATGAAACGAAACCGCGTTTTAAGATCACGTTGGCGTCGCAGATCAGCGAAGAAACCTGTCGGCGCGTCAATCTCGGGTTTTTAGATCACAAAAACTTTCGGCGCGAGGATTATGAAAACGATCCGGAAACATTAATTGTCGAACGCGCCGGGCGCGATCTGTATCTGGTCGAACGGCAAATTTGAAAAAGTTTTGAGTCCCGGCGTGAGGGGGGCCATATTAACATTTTTGTAATTGGCGCCGTGAAGGGGGGGTCACAAAAATTTTATTTTTTATTT
>JANPDZ010000642.1:0-18308 GCA_031431735.1 Acidobacteriota bacterium
AGAGCGATTTTATTCTGAAAAAATAGTTTTGTTAAACAAAACACATCAAATTTTAAGTGTTGCAAATACGATAGTTCTAGTATTTAGCTTTTGTCTAACTGACATTATTTTTGAGCGAAACATGAGTGATAAGTGAGAGGTTAAAACCACTTATCACCTATCACCTATCACTTTTCACTTATTCCGAATGACAGAAAGGCGCGTAACTCCAAAGATTATGCGCGCCTGCGTTCGTCGGCAATTGATCTTTCTTTAACTTTTTACTGAGGCATTACGCGCTTTAAATTCATCCAAAACATCAAAAACCTGCAACGCATATTTCACCTTGCCGAACGGCGCGGAAACCTGCACGCATTGAATGACATCACGGACTTCAAGCAATGATTCGCGCGCAATCGCAATGCCTGCTTCGCGGGCGTCGTCCTTTCCCTTGTCGGACGCGACGCGCATCCGTTCTAAGATTTCGGGCGTGACGTTGACGCCCGGAACTTCGTTGTGCAGAAACTCGGCGTTGCGGAAACTGACGAGCGGCCAGATGCCCGCGATGATCGGAATGCGGACGTGCGCGATTTTGTCAAGAAATCGGCGCAGTTGTTCGGTGTCGAAAACGGGCTGCGTGATGGCGTATTCCGCACCGGCTTCGACCTTCCATTCAAAACGCTTGATTTCTTCGTCGAGATTGACCGCGCCGGGATTGACGCCGACACCGATTGTGAAAGTCGTCGGTTTGCCGATCGGGTTATTGCCCAGATCGAGACCGTGATTGAGTTTGTTGACCATATTCGTCAAACCGATCGCGTCAATGTCAAAGACGGCGGTTGCGTCAGGATATGGCCCCATCTTCGGCGGATCGCCCGTGATAATAAGTAAATTTCGCAGATCGAGAGCCGCCGCGCCGAGCAGATCCGACATCATCCCGAGCAGATTGCGGTCGCGGCAGCAATAATGCAAAACCGCTTCGATGCCGATTTCGCGTTCAATTAAAACGGAAGTTGCCTGCGCCGACATCCGCGTTTGCGCCCGCGGTCCGTCAGGAACATTGACCGCGTCAACACCAGCTTCTTTCAAAAGTTTGATAGATTGTAAGGTCTTGACGGCATCACAACCCTTCGGCGGAAGAACTTCGACCGATGTCACAAATTCGCCGCGCGCGATCTTGCCGCCCCAATTTGAGCGTTCGGCAAACGGCATCACCGTTACATTGGCCGGCATTAATTCTTCGACCGTGACCGGTTGTTTGACAAAACCCTGCGCAGTTTGACGCGGGCTGACCGAGCGGATCGCATCAGCCAGCAGTTTGATATGCGCGGGCGTTGTGCCGCAGCAACCGCCGATAAAACTTGCGCCAACCTGAATGAATCTTCGCGAAAATTCAGCCATATATTCCGGCGAACACATATACATTTGCCGGCCTTGCACGTCGCGCGGCAATCCGGCGTTCGGCTGGGCGGAAAGTTTTTTGTCCGTCACCTCGCGCATTTTTTCGAGTGCGGTTAAGAAAAGCGCGGGTCCGACACTGCAATTGAGACCGATCACGTCCGCGCCCCATTCGTCGAGCCGCTGCGTAAAAATCTCGGGCGTCGCGCCAAAAACCGTGTTGCCGTCCATCTGAATCGCCATCTGTGCGATGATCGGCAGATCGCAGAGTTCCTTGACGGCTCGGATGGCTTGCTGAATTTCCGACAGATCGGAGAAGGTTTCCAAAACGAACAGGTCAACGCCGCCTTCGAGCAAAATGGCGGCCTGCTGTTTGAACATTTCTTTGGCTTCATCAAACGAGGTCGGTCCGTAAGGCTCGATTCTGAGTCCCAGAGGCCCGATTGTGCCGGCCACAAAAACTTTATCTCCGGCGGCTTCGCGGGCAATTTGGACGGCGGAAAGATTGATCTCGTGCAGTTGCGAATCCAATCCGAATTGCTGGAGTTTGTTGTAATTCGCGCTGAAGGTGTTGGTTTGGATGATTTCCGCGCCGCTCCGGACATATTCCTCGTGAACTTCGCGGACGAGGTCTTTGTTGGTCAGATTCAGTTCGTCGTATGAACGATTGATGTAAATGCCTTTTTCATAAAGGCGGGTTCCCATCGCACCGTCAAAGATGTAAATGCCGTCGGATTCTATTAATTCTCGAAAGTTTCGCATAAATGATTTGCGATTTGCGATTTGCGATTTGCAATTGGTCGTTTGTAAATTATTCGTTTCCACTAAGGAAAAGATTATTTTACACAAGAAAACAAAATCGCAAATCGCAAATCGCAAATCTGAAATAAAAGAGTCTCGCCAAACAGCGAGACTCTTCAAAATATTTGTCCTGTAAGCTGTTTAGCGGTTTATTTAACGTGGTCGCAAGTCGCATTAACTCACCACGAAAGTTAAATTTAATTCTGCGATTTTGGATTGGAAGTGTCAAGCCGAAAGAGAAATGTCCGCACCGAAAATCTTCTGAAAATCAACCGTGATTCCTTCGCTTTCAATCGTTGTGTTGTGAAAGAGTTTTATTTCTTTTTCGTTTGTAACCCAAATCGAATGGCTGAATGGTTCAATTGTCCAAACATTTTTTACGCCTGAATTAACAAGCGACTGCGCCTTTTCTAATAAATCTTGAATGTTTTGGCTTGGCGAAATGATTTCGATTGAAATTAACGGCGGCTGTTCAAAACGAGTAATGTCCTTCCAAAAATTAGGTTTGATTTGTTCTTTCGGGAAAATTGAAATGTCCGGTGTTAAGCCGTTTCCGATTGCTAAAGTTAGTTCGGGCAAAACTGAAATATTTTCATTCGGCAACAATTGTTTCATTATTTCAGAGCAAATATAACTGTGATTTAAAGTCGGCATTTCGTTGGTAATTTCTTCGGTTGTTTCTTCTACTGCAATCATACTGAAAAAATAACCTTTTTATTGGTCAAAGTCAAAATTTTGGGAATTACTTTGCGACGTTTCCAAGTGTTTCATCGAGCCAATTATTGACGGTCGGCACAAAGAATTCAACCGTCGGAATATGTCCGCCGTCGTAAAGAACGATTTTCTTCGGTTCGCGCAGGAGTTTGAAAAGCGGTTTTGCGTCGGTGTTGTAGGGGAAAGTTTCGTCGTAGCGGCCGTTGATGACGAGCTTTTGCGTCTTTATCTGCGAAGCAAATTTGATCGGCGAAGTCTCGGCGATCCGGGTTAGAAAATCTTTTTCAAGTCCCGCACTTTCAAAAACCAAAGTCTTATAGCGCGTTTCGATCGCCGTCAGCACGAGACCGACATTCGCGCCGTTTGATATTCCGAGGAAAGCAAGCTTGTCTTTTGTCAGATCGTCACGAGTTTCAATATAATCAACACCGCGCCGCAGATCCGTGATCCAATTGACCAACTGTTTGCGGAATTCGACGGTCGAATTGTCCGGCAAAACGTAATTCTGCGGAAATGGTCGTTCGATATATCCTTTCAGCACGACGGCGAAAACGGCGCGTCCCGATTTGACAAAAGGCGCCGCAAACATCTCGACCGAATCGGGCAAACTCCGAAGCCCGCGCACGACATCGCCCGGCGGAACATAATGAATGACCTGCAAAGGCCGCAGATAATTTTTCGGCAGATAAAGATACGCGATCGCCTGTTCGTCGCCTTCGCCCGTAAAAGTTATTTTTTCGCGTTGCCAGGCATCGGTTTCCGTCGTTTCGATGATTTTGGCATTGAGAGGTTTTTTGTCGTATTCGTAATGCGTCAGCCAAACTTTAAGTTCGGTTTCGCTCGAAGGCTTGTATTCGGGCGTTTCGGCGGGCGGAAGCATTTGCGCGCCCTGATCGCTTTGCGTCTCATTTCTGTTTGATACGCATCTGAAACCGATTCGATTTTCGGCGTAAAGTCCGGGATAAACGCCGTAATCGCCGAATGAATAAGCCAAATCGTTCCACGCGCCGCCGCTTGTGATAAAACCTTCGGGGGTTTGATTGACATTCCATTCCGAAACATTTCCCGCCATATTAAAGGCACCGAACGGACTCATTCCAAACTCATTGTTTGTGACGGCAACCGTTCCCATTCCGCGAAAATTGGCGCGGTTGTCGGTTGTTTCGCCCTGCCGTATGAATCCCCACGGCATCGCGTTGTAGCGCGGGTCAAACGTTCCGTCACGCGCCGCTTTTTCCCATTGAAAAACGGTCGGCAAACTTTTGGCGCGAAATGCCGCGTAAGCCGCCGCTTCATACCAAGTGATGTCTGTCACGGGAAAATCGCCTTTGCCGTCGGCGAAATTCTGATTTGTCCACGAACGCGGCGCGGACAAACCTGTTTTGTCCTTGAAAAGCGGTAAGGCTTCGTCGAGCGAAATCTGTTTGCCGTTTTTTGTGATCGGAACTTTCCAGTATTCTTTTTTCCAATAACCGCCGGCCGTGATAAAATCCTTAAATTCCGCGTTTGAAACCTCGTATTTATCAATAAAATAATCGTCGAGTTTGACTTTCGATTCGGTCGAGCGCGACCAATTGACCAAAGCATATTCGCCGGCCGGAACGAAGATCATTCGCTGCGGCAATTTTTCTTTTTCGAGAAGTTTTGTTTCGATTTTGAGCGGCGGCGTTTCGATAAACGAGCCGCCGATGCGTGGAATCGTGCCGGAAATTGTTCGCTCCATTGGCGCAAAACCGTCTTTTTCAATTTGCAGGATATAATTTCCGCGAGCGATCCGAAGCTCGTTGATCGGAGTTTCGCCGATAAATTGGCGTTCGGGAAACTTGCCGTTTGTATCCGGCTGAAATCTACGGAGATAAGCTTTGGCGCCGGTTGGTTCTGAATGGACCGAAAGTGAATCGGAAATCGTCGGCAGAATTTTCAAGAGAGTTTCATCATTCGGCAAAACGGCGGCAACCTCCGTCGCCAGATCATATCCCTCGAAATTCTTTTCGGCTTTGGCTAATTCTTCGACCTTTTTCAAGTTTTCACGCGCTTGACCGAGCCGATAATTCTTCCACCAAAAAAACGCACCCGCACCCAAAACCGAAATCAACAAGCCGTAAAAAACAATTCTCTTCCAAAAGGGTTTTGCCGAAACTTTGCTTGCTTGCGATGTCGTATGAATCGCAATGGTCGGATGTTCGGACAGAAAATTCGACAATGTTTCGTGCAATTCCTTGTCGGTTGTGCCGCTTGTCGCGTGAAGCTGCAATTGTTCTGCAAATTCCATTTCCTGCTTCAGGTGACGCAGATCGCCGATCATTTCTTTAGCAGTTTGATAGCGATTTTCTTGTTCTTTATGCAAAGATTTGTTGAGAATTTGTTTAAGCTCGTCGGGGACTTCCGCCGGCATTTCGGGTTCTTTGTAGAGAATTGCGGCAAGCCGTTCGACCGGACTTTCGCCCGCAAACGGCGTTTTGCCGAAGATCATTTCATACAAAACGACGCCCAAACTCCAAAGATCGCTCCGCGTATCAATCTCAGACCCGCGAATTTGTTCGGGCGACATATAACTGACCGTTCCCATGATCATTCCGGGCTGGCTGAGGATCGTCTTAAAACTCGATTCACTGTCGTTTGAATCAAAAATAATTTTTTTCGCCAGTCCGAAATCCAAAACCTTCGCCTGGTTATTGGCTGAAATTATTATGTTCGCAGGTTTGATGTCGCGGTGAACGATATTTCGGGCGGCGGCTTCGGTCAAAGCATCGGCAATTTGTATCGCAATATCCAACGCGTCCGCGGGGGCGAGATTCCCGACCTTTATTTTAGTCGAAAGCGTTTCGCCTTCGACGTATTGCATCACGATATAACTAAACCCGGTTTGCTCGCCAATTTCGTGCGTGGTGCAAATATGCGGATGTTCGAGCGCGGCCGCCGACTGCGCTTCACGTAAAAAGCGGCGGTTGGCGGTTGAATCAACCTCCGAATTTAACGGCAGAATTTTCAGCGCGACAAACCGATTGAGCCGCAAATCTTTAGCGAGATAAACTTCGCCCATTCCGCCTGCGCCGAGCATTCTGATGACCTCAAATGAACCGACCGTTTCGCCGTTTTTAAGTTTCGGCTGTTTATCAATCGCCGCTAAACCGATTTTCGGCGAATCAATAAAACTGTCTTCGGTTTCGCTGGCGTTTAATAAATTTTCGATCTCGCGACGCAATTCCGAATCATCAGCGCATTTTTCGTCCAAAAACGCAATTCGTTCCGCCGCGCTTTTTTCCAATGCGAGATGAAAGATTTTACTTATTTCGCGCCATTTTTCCTGATTCATAGTTATAGTGCATAGTTCATAGTGCAAAGTGCATAGTTCTTTTTCACTCTGCACTTTGCACTATGAACTATGCACTAATTTTGCATTTGTGTTTTGAGCCACGCCCGTGCCAGATTCCAATCTCTCAAAACCGTATTGACGTGAACACCCAAAACTTCGGCAATTTCTTCGTGTTTTAAGCCGCCGAAAAATTTCAATTCAACGACGCGGCTGCGGCGCGGATCAATTTTCGCGAGCTCTTCCAACGCTTCATCAAGCGCGATCATTTCCGCCGGTTTTTCTTTAACAAAGACAAAAGCGTCTTCCAATGAAATCTTTTCAGCCGCGCCGCCGCGTTTTTCCGCTTGGTGTCCCCGAGCATAATCAACCAGAATCCGCCGCATCAGATTTGCCGCCATCGCAAAAAAATGCGTCCGGTTTTGCCACGCGGTTTCCTGTTCGACAAGCCGCAAAAACGCTTCGTGAACAAGTGCCGTCGGTTGCAGAGTATGTTCGCCGCGTTCGCTTTTCAAATAATGCGCGGCTAATTTTCTGAGTTCCGCATAGACGAGCGGAACGAGCGCGTCAACCGCGTCACGATCTCCTGCGTTCAGACTTTGAAGAAGCCGCGTGACCTCCTGCGTTTCTGATTCCGGTATTTTTTCGCTCATCTTGCCAAATTGGATTCAAACGGGTAAATGCAAATTCAAGCAGATTTTATCGCTTATCGAAAAAAAATCAAATTTTTTTGATGGTTGTTGTGGTTTTTGGCGAAAAACTTCGCGTTATGGGACGAGAGAGAATTTTTATTGAGAAAAAACAGGAGTCTAAAGAAAATGTTTGTCCCCTTTAAAACGAACAAAAACACGATATTAACGCGCATCGCCACCGGCGACGAAACAGCGGTCAATGATTGCATCAATCAATACGGAAATTTAATATGGGCTTTGGCGAAAAAATATACGCCGAAACAGGAAGATGCCGAAGATGCTGTCCAGGAAATATTTATGGAAATCTGGCAAAATGCCGCGCGGTATGATTCGAGCAAAGCCTCGGAATCCACGTTTATTTCGATTATTGCGCGCCGTCGTCTGATTGACCGTCTGCGAAAAATCTACCGCCGTCCTGTGATTCAATCAATCGAAGATGTTTTTGAAACCGCACCGAATGTCTTCGAGTCGCAGATAAATACGAAAATTCAGGCAAATCAAGCAGTTGAAGCAATGAAAAGTTTGCGCTCGGAACAGCGCGAAATGATGATCTTGAATATTTATGACGGAATGTCGCACGGCGAGATCTCGCAAAAATTAAATGTTCCGCTCGGAACTGTCAAAACCCACATTCGGCGCGGTTTCAAACGCGTTCGTGAAGTTATCAGCCACAACAAATTCTGCCAAGAGAGTCTTGCAACTGTTTAAATAAACCTGAGTATTAGATAAGAAAATTTACTGAAATAATGAATAATTGATAGTTGATAATTGATAAATTCGGCATCAGCAAACCCGCTTTATCAATTATTCATTATCAATTATCCATTATTTCAGCGGTTAAATGTGCCGCAATTGAAAGTTATTCCAAATTTCAGGCTGATCCAATACTCAAGTTAAATAACATTAATTCGGGAAAAGAAATTTTTTACAAATTTTGAATCTGCCAAACGAATTTGTCCGAAAGATAACTATTGAAAAGCGAAATTATTTTGCTGTCGGGAATACCTGAAAATTTTTAAGGAGTTTAGAAGATGATAAAAAAATTATTAGTTGGATTATTAAATTTATCGCTCGTTGCCGTGCCGGTTTTGGCTTCGAGCCATTCAGAAGCACCGCTCATTGCGCGTGACCGATTTGCCGATAATACCGATACATATGCTTTTCGCAGTATCGAAAAGGGGCGCGAAGGTTTTGTCACGCTGATTGCGAATTACATTCCGTTTCAGCAGCCATCGGGCGGACCGCATTTTTTCCGTTTCGACGACACCGTTCGTTATGAGTTCAAGATTGACAACACGGGCGACGGCGTTGAAGACGTTACGTATCAGATCGAATTTTTTACCAAAATTAAGAACGGCGAGACGGTTCTCGGACAAGGCGCGGTCAACCAAGATGTCGCGATAACCTCTTTGGATGATGCCGATTATAACGAACCGCAAACCTATTGGGTGCGCCGCATTGCCGGCAAGGAAAACAAAGTTCTCGGCGGCGGATTTGTTGTGCCGCCCGCGAATATCGGACCGAAAGTGACACCGAATTATGAAGAAAATCTCGGTCGAAAAGCGATTTATGACCTAAATAAGGGTAGCGGACGGGTTTTTGCCGGACAGCGCGACGAGGGATTTTTTATTGATGTCGGCGGCGTGTTTGACGGTTTGAATCTGAAATCAGTCGGTTTTAGCGGCGGTTACGATTACACAAAAGGCTTTAATGTCAGCACGATCGCATTGGAAGTTCCGATCAAAGACCTGACAAGCTCAGGCAAAACGCCGAAAAACGCGACTGACAAAGATGCGGTGGTCGGTGTTTGGGCAACCGCCAGCCGGCAATCAACAACCGTCATCAACGCCGACGGTTCACGCCAACGCGATGGTGAATGGCGGCAGATCTCACGGCTTGGCAATCCGCTTGTCAACGAAGTCGTGATCCCTTTAAAACTGAAAGACGCTTTCAATTCGCTGTCGCCGAAAGACGATGCGGTCGCCGCGCCGTTTGTGCTTGATCCCGAACTCGCAAAATTGATGAAAGCGGTTTTCGGAATCAATATTCCGGCCGCGCCGCGCAACGATCTTGTTTCGATCTTTGCCACGGGAATTCCGGTAAATCCAATCACCGGACCAAATTACACGACATTTCTTTCTGACGGAAAACCGCACGAATATCTTCGTCTGAACGTCGCAATTCCGGTCACACCGTTTGATAAGATCAATCGTCTCGGACTGCTCGGCGGCGATGTTGCCGGTTTCCCGAACGGTCGCCGCGTGCAGGATGATGTCACGGATATTGCGCTTCGTGCCGTTGCCGGCGGAACGCCGTTCACGCCTGAAACAAACGTCGCCCCGAACAATACGCTCGGTGATGGTGTCAGCGAAAACGATGTTCCATATTTGAACCGTTTCCCGTATCTCGCGCCGCCGCACGCCGGAAATACGCCGAACTAAAGTGAAAAAGTGAAAAAGTGAAAACAAACGTCCAAAAAGTGAAAAAGTTTTTGTTGATTTTTGACAGCAAAACTTTTTCACTTTTTCACTTTTTCACCTTTACCCATTTTCACTTTTATTCCGTCGCTCCTGATGTCAGTTTTCCGTTAAATTCATATTTGGCATTTTTTCCGTCAATTTCGAGATGCCAATGCGTAAAGTTTGAAACATCGTCGCAACCGTTTCCGCGTCCCTGAAAGACGAGAAAATACGTTGTCGGTTTGATAATTCCCGAACGAAAAATTCCCGTGCCGCTTTGGACAATGCCTTTAAAGCGAAATTCTTTGTATAAATTAACGCCTAAGCCGGTGTCTTTTGTATCGTGAATATCAACCTTGTATTGCACCATTTGTATCGGCATCGGAAGCACCAGCGTGCCGGTTTTTCCGCCTGGTGTTTTGATCGTGAATCTCCATTGTTTATTTGTAAATTCATTGACCAGATCAAGCGCGTCGGTTTCATAATTCCACGAATCGCTTTCCATTTCCTTTTTTACATCGGGCAATCCTTTCATACTTTCGAACCCGGCTTCGGTCATATAAAGCTCAACTTTTTTGTCAAACTTCATATCGCCGACCACTTCCAAAGCATATTCCGACGGTTTGCCCGTCCAAATCATATATGTTCCGGGTTCGGCGCAGCAGGCGCAAGCCAAAACGTTATTTGCCAAAGACATCAGACAAACAATTGCAAAAATTATTATCGAAAATCGTTTCATTAAAAATATCCTCCAAACTGTTTTAAAATACTATTGACAAGACTCGAGAAAAACTATTTTTGCTGACAGCGCGAACAAAAACAGGTCGAGCGTCCACCTTGCACGATGCGTTTGAGCAGAGTTTGACAATTAACGCACGGCTCTTTTTCTCGGTCGTACACGCGCCAGCGATTCTCAAACCCGCCGGCGTAATAACTGCCATCAATGTTTTCAGGATTAACATCTAATGTCGAGCCATGAGCAATTGATTCAGCTAAAATTTCGCGAATTTTTTCAAACAAAATATTTGCTTTCTTTGCCGAAACTTTGTTTGCGACAATTTGCGGGTTAATGCGCGCCAAAAACAAGGCTTCCGAAGCGTAAATATTCCCCAAACCCAAAACTTTCGTCTGGTCAAGCAAAAATTCCTTGATATTTTTCCCGGAAGTTTTCAAAACATCGCGAAAATATTTGGGATTGAATTCGTCGGAAAATGGTTCGGGCGCGAGCTTTTTTAGTTCTTTTGTTTCAAATAAATTCGCTGTTTCGACAATGCGCATAAACCCGAAATGGCGCGTGTCTTGAAAGACGAGGCGCATTTCGTCCTCAAAATAAAATATCGCGTGTGTATATTTCGGCAATTCGCGCTCGATCGGCAACAGCATAAAACGTCCCGACATCCGCAAATGTGCGATCAGCGTTTCGGCGTTATCCAACTCGAATAAAATATGCTTGCCGCGCCGATGAACGCGCGTTATTGTTGCGTCCTTTAATCTGATGCCAAATTCGGCAGGCGGATTGGCGGGCGCAAGCCGTTCGCGTAAAAGTTCGGCAACAATGATCTTGCGGCCTTTAACCATTGCGTCCAAAGATTTGGCGACAAGTTCGACTTCGGGTAATTCGGGCATATTTCAATTTGGGATTTAGGATTGCGGATTGCGGATTTCCGGGAAACATCCCAAATCCCAAATCTCAAATCCCAAATCGTCAGACTTTAGTATAATCGGTCAGCGAAGTTTTATCGCCTAAAACCGCGCCTTCTGAAACGGTGACGTTTTTGCCGATGTGACAGCTGCGACCGATCACGGCGTTGCGAATTTCCGCACTGCTCGAAATGCGCGTGTGCGACCACACAACCGAATTCTTGATGATTGCTTTTTCCTCGACTAAAACGCCTTTGCCGATAATGGAATTGATAATTTGGGCATTCGGTTTGATGATGCAGTCTGCTTCGACAATCGAATTGTTGTCAACGATCGCCGTGTGCGAAATTTCGGATTTGCCGGAAGTTTCGAGTTCAAACCCCTTGATTTTGCCGCTCAGAAAATCGAGATGTCCTTGCAGATAGCTTGCCGGATTACCGATGTCGCGCCAGTAAGTTTCGCTTAAAATATAGGCATAGAAAGACTTTTCATTTTTTAACAAATCGCGGAAGACGTGGTATTCAAACGAATGATTTTCGCCTTTCGGAATCAAGTCCAAAACTTCCGGTTCGAGAATATAGATTCCGGCGTTAATTGTATTAACAGTCAAAGCGGAAAGTTCTTCCGCTTTTGGCTTTTCATTAAAACGCAAAACTTTTCCGTCTGCGTCAGTTTCGACCAAACCGTAAGCCTCCGGATTTTCGACCGGCGCAAGCACGATCGTCGCTGTTGCCTTTTTTGCCTGATGAAATTCGATGACTTTTGTAATGTCCAGATCGGTCAAAATATCGCCGTTCAAAACGATCGTCGTTTCGCGAATATCGCTTGCCGCAAATTTATATGCGCCGCCGGTTCCCATCGGACTCGGCTCGGTGATAAAACGAAGCCGCACGCCGTAATCTGAACCGTCGCCTAAGATATGTTCGATCTTATCGGGCTGATAGCTTAGTGAAAGCGTGATCTCTTCGATTCCGGCGCGTTGCAGAATTTCGATTTGATAAAGCAGAAACGGACGATTTAAAAAAGGCACAATCGGTTTAGGCGTATAAACCGTCAACGGACGAAGCCGCGTTCCTTTTCCTCCCGCTAAAATTAATGCGTGCATAAAATTAAGAACATTTTACCAAAAAAATATCCAATTTGATTTTAATGAATTGATCGGCAAAAAGCCAAAGCCCAAATGTTTTGCAGTAAGAAATATAAAACATCACAATAATTGTTAAAACTTGTTGACATATTTTGTAAAAGCGTGCTAGTTTATGTTATGTGGGTGAAACAAATATTTCATCTGCTAGTATGTCCCATCTAACAGGCGTTGGCTCGCAAATTCAAGTCAAAATTTAGGTTCTTGCATTATTCAAATTCACAATGAGCTTCGATAAAATAAAAGCTATGCGAACTGCCGAGCGATTTTTGTCGCAAGGCAAGATTCGTGCGGCGATCAGCGAATATAAAAGAATTGTCGAAAACGACCCGAAAGATTACAGTACGCTCAACATAATGGGCGATCTGTATGTCAAAAGCAGCGGGGCGGATGACGCAATCAGTTGTTACACAAAGGTTGCCGAGCATTACAGCAAGCAAGGATTTGCTCAAAAAGCGATCGCTATTTACAACAAAATTTCGCGTCTTCAGCCAAATTCAACAGATGTTTCGTCAAAATTGGCGAAACTTTACCAGATGAAAGGCTCGATTGCCGAAGCTCGTGTGCATTACGTGGCGCTCGCCGAGCAGTATCAGCGTAAAGGACAAAAAACGGAAGCCTTAGAAATTTGGAAACAAATTGCTCAGCTTGACCCGAACAACACCGAAGTCTATTTGAAAATTGCCGAATTTTGCTGGCAAGAAGGTAATAAAGACGAAGCGGCAAGAGCTTTCACCGAAGCCGGCGTCAGATTATCCGCGCAAAATCAGCTGGAATCTGCGTTAACGGCTTTTTCGAGAGCATTGGAAATTCGTCAATACGATTTGAAAGCGTTGGATGGATTTGTCAATACGCAAGTCAAGCTCGGATACGCCGATGAGGCGGCCAAAAGACTGGAAGGCATTCTCGAAAAACAGCCGTATAATCGCGAAATTCTTTATCTTTTGGTGGATTGCTACCTTGATGTGAACAACGCGGTTGAGGCGGAAAAAGCGGTTATCCGATTGGTTGAGCAGGAACCGGCAAATTATCCGAAGTTTTTACAACTTGTCGAAGTTTACATCAAAAACGACGATTTGGGTTCAGCCGTGCGAATTCTTTCGATGTCTTCGGAACATCTTCTGGTCGGAGGTAAACCGGATGAGTTCTTTAAATGGACCAATGAAATTCTGGCGCGAAACCCTGAACAACTTGACGCTCTCAGGCTTTTGGTGCGTTATTACGGCTGGCAGCGCGATGAATCTGAACTGAAAAACGCTTTGGAAAGACTCGCCGAAACTGCTTGTACGGAAGAATCGGTTGACGATGAAATCTATGCGCTTTCGCAGCTAATTATGATTCTTCCGCACGAAATAAGTTACGCAAAACGCCTGCACGAACTCAATTATCAATTTAGCGGCGACCAGGAAGACCTCGATCTAAATACAGGCTTTCAAACATCGCAAACTGAAATCCCAACATTTGAAAGTTACAAAATCGTCGATGGTGAAGACACGAGCGGTCAAAATCAGGTTTTTGATGATTATAGTCAATTGACAAGTGAACCCGGACCGAGCGAACAGCAAGAAGCCTTTATTTATGAAGAGGATGAACTGAACGGAAAAGGCTTTTCAAACGGTAAAATCGATTTCTCTCAGGTCAGCGAAAATTTTGAAGCCGATTTAGCGCACACAAATTCAAATTTCGGAGAATTAACACCGTCAGATGAATTTAGATTGGGGCAAGAGCTTGAGAGCATTGAATTTTACATCTCGCAGGGTTACAAAGAACTGGCTGATAAATCGCTGTTATTACTTGAAGACGAATTTGGAGCACGCCCCGAATTTGCCGCATTACGAGGGCAAATGGACGATTCCGGGCAAAATAATGCCGAAAACGCCATCTCGCCGGCGGCAATACCTGAAGCCACAATGCCCGAAGCGGAAACGCCCGAAGCCACAATTTTAACAGAAAGCGTTGAAGAAGTGAGAGTTGCGGAAAATCAAAGTCCGGCAGTCTTTGATTTTATGGACGATTTTCGCAGTGATCTTGGTCTTGAAGAAAGCGAAGAGGTAGAAGAAGGCGATTACGAAACACATTATCAACTTGCGACAGCTTATAAAGAAATGGGCTTGATGGAAGAATCCATCAGAGAATTTCAAGATGCGGTCAATTTGGTTCGCGCAGAAGACGGAACACGCCGCTTTTTTCAATGCTGTAATCTATTAGGACTTTGTTTTATGGATCAGGGAATGCCGAATCTCGCATTGCTCTGGTATCGCAGGGCATTGGAAACGCCGAATTTGAACGACGAAGAAAAACAAGCATTATATTACGAAATGGCAATCGCTTATGAAATGGGCGGGGAATCTCCGAAAGCACTGGAATATTATGAACAAATTTACGCGGTTAATGTTGATTACCGCGATGTTAGCGCACGGCTTGAGAATCTGCGCGAACATCAGATGGCAATGTAATTGCTTTGTAAATTTAAGCTAACAATGAGGGTCAGATTGAAAAAAAACTGACCCTCATTGTATCTGATCAGGTCTTTGGCTTTTGGTCTTTGGTTTTTGGTTTTTTCAATGGAAGCCCGTTGATTTTCGATCAAGATTTCAGAAGCATACGCGGATTGGTGAGAAATTCAACGCCAATCTGCAATTTCTTTCAAAAAACCAAAAACCAAAAACCAAAAACCAAAGACCTACTCAGAACGCTTATTTTTTACAAGCAGATTCGGGCAATGCCGCGACTTGTTCAAAACGATCTTGGTAGTTTTTCGCGTATTGTTCAACGTTATATTGAATTTTGTTGAAGACGTAGCAGTAGTAGATCTCATTGCTGATTCTCTCTTTCAAGTAAGACATTGCATTTACTTCGCTCCAATATTCGCGGTTTTCCCAGATCTTGACCGGCGTTCCGCCCATTTTGTCGGCTAATTCGACCAATTCTTTGTCTCGTGTATTGCGACCGTTTTTCAGAAAGATCGAAATATATTCGGGCATCAGCTTGCTTTGAATCTGAATTGTATCGCGGTTAGAACCGGCGGTTTGATTGACGTGCCCGATTTCGTGAATGATCTTTGTTGCCGCCAAAAGTGTACTGCTGATTGAATATCGGTCTTCATTTGAAAAGAGGGAATTCATCACCGGATAATAAATCGGGTCGGGAAAACCTTTGTTGAGCCGGCTGCCGAGTGTAATGGTCGCACCGACAAATTTGCCGGTTTCGTCCCACAGATATTTGTCAGTGCCTGCGCCTTGTCCGCGCTTCTCGGAAATTGTGATCGTTAAAATAAAATTTTTATTGTTGGCGTAAGCCTCCCATTGTCGGCGACCGAAATCGGTGGAAAGCAATTCTTCTTTCCATTTCGCAAATCTTTCTTTATATTTGTCGGTAATATCTTCGCGGATTCCGCCGTCGGTCGGCGTTTTAATCACCGTCGGCTTTTGATTATCGAAATCAGCCGAAAAACAGCGGAAAGGTTCTGCATAAACCGAAGCAGAAAAGACCGCGCAAAAGATAAAAACTAGCACAAAGGGAGAAAAAGGTCGTAACATTTTCACAAAAAACACCTCCTGATTTATATAATGCCGATTTATCAAGTATGAATATTAAAAGTTTTAAGTTATACCAATCTTTACCTGAAAGTCAAGATTTACGCAACTTTCGCGTAATGCCTCAATAAAAAGTTACAGCCATAAGTTTATGGTGAAACCATTTTTTTGCCCGCGAAATACGCGCGCATACGCTAAAAAACAAAAGAAAATTGAAAAGAAATTAAGTTTAATTTCTTTTTTTCGCGCCATTTCGCGTATTTCGCGGGCAAAATTCTTTTTCTTAACTTTTTACTGACCGATTACGCCTTTCGCCGATTTTTAATCGGACCACGGCGCGGGTTTGCGAACCCAACTGTGATTTTTGAGTTCGGCGAGCAGCGCGGGCGGCAATTCTCCCTTATCGCTCGACGTGACGTTTGATTCGACGTTTTTCAGTTTCCGCATTCCGGGAATGATCGTCGAAACCGTCGGGTTGCTCAATATAAACCGCAGAGCCATTTCCGCCATCGAAGAATGTTCGGGGATGAGCGGTTTTAGCGCATCGGCGCGTTCGACACTCGGAATCAGATTTTCGGGCGTAAAATAACCTCTGCGCCAATCGCCTTCGGGAAAAGTCGTCTCCTTGGTCAAAGTTCCCGTCAGCGTTCCTTCATCAAAAGGGACACGCGCAATGACGGCGACATCCATTTCATCGCAAGCGGGAAACAGCGCGTCTTCGGGATTTTGGTCGAAAATATTGTAGATCACCTGCACCGAATCAATCTTTCCGCTTCGCACAGCCTTGACACCGTTCCAAGGTTCCCAACGATTTATCGAAATTCCGCAGGCATTGATCAAGCCTTGCCGTTTGAGTGAATCGAGCATCTCAGACCAGCCGACGGCATTCGTCCAATCGTCGTTCCAGGTGTGAATTTGCAGCAGATCAAAACTTTCTAAATTTGCATTTTTCAAACTCATATGCAGAAATGCCTCAATATGTTCGGGCGGATAACATTCTTCCAACGAATATTCCGGCAAAGTCGGATACTTCATATTTTTAGGCGGAATCTTGGTCGCCGTATAAATCTTTTTGTCCGCATTGGCGCGAACCAATTGCCCCAAAAGATTTTCGCTGCGCCCGTCGCCATAAACAAATGCCGTGTCGAAAAAGTTACAACCCAAATCAACGGCGCGCTGCAGTGATGCCAAAGATTCATCATCGTTTGAGCCGCTCCAACCACCCATTCCCCACATTCCATAACCGATGTCGCTGACCTGCCAGCCTGTTCTGCCAAATTTTCTATATTGCATAATTTCCTCCCAAAAGTTCGTGTTTATTAAATTTTCATATTTGATTAGGTCTTTGGCTTTTAGGTCTCTGGTTTTTGGGTTTATTCAAGTTAAACCCATTGTTTTCAATCAAGCATTTGAAAAAAGCCAAAAAGGTGAAAAGTTCATCTCCAATCTGTAATTTCTTTCAAAAAACCAAAAACCAAAAACCAAAAACTAAAGACCCAATCAATTACAATTTTCTTTAGTTTTGATAAATTTCTTCCACCAACAGCGCGATGCGTCTGCCGATTGCGCCGATCACGGCATTTTCCGTGTTGTTTAAGACGGCTTCGGTGAAATTACGTATCAGCGGTTGATGAACATTGCCGTCAGGCGCGTGCGTTTCCGTTCGTTCGTCGCTGCCGATTTTGATTTTCATCTCCGCGCCGTTAAGCACCGGAATGTGAATTGCGCCTTTTGTGCCGAAAATGTCGAGCGTGTCCTGCGGTTCGTTAGCCGCGTGCGTGACGGTTAAATTTGCACATATTCCGCCCGCAAATTGAAACAGCACGGAAGCAGTGTCTTCGACTTTGCGTCCGAAAACAGCGTTTGAAACGATGCTTTTGAGTTGTTTTGTTTCACCGAAAAGATTTTCGAGAACTTCAAGCCGATGACAACCGAAATCCATCATCGGACCGCCGCCGCTTTTTTCTTTTTCAAGCAGCCAATAGCGCGAATGTTCGGGCGAAGGATTGAAAAATTCAAAAGCGTTGATCTGTGCAAACGCCGGTTTGCCGATTTCGCCAGCCGCGATTATTTCTTTGACGCGCTTTATCAATGGATAAAAGCGTCGGTAATAGGCAATGCCGAGTTTGACGTTGTTTGCCTGACACGCGGCGATCATTTCGTCGCATTCCGCCACGCTCAAAGCCATCGGTTTTTCGCATAAAATATGCTTTCCTCGTTCAGCGGCGGCAATCGTTTGTTTTGCATGAAGATAAACGGGCGTGGCGATATAAACGGCTTCGATTTCGTCATCGGCAATCAAATCTTCCCATTCCGCAAACCATTTTTTCGCACCGAATTTTTTTGCAAACTCTTCGGCGAGTTGTGATTGTGCGCGATTGACCGCAACGAAATTACAATTCGGCAGATCGCACAGCGCGGGCGCAATTCGTTTTCGCGAAATATCGCCCGCGCCGATCAATCCCCAATTCAGTTGTTTCATAATCTTGCAAAAAAGTTTTATGTTACAAGGTACATTTTCAAAAAAAGAAAAATCCAGCTTGGAAGTTAAAGCTAAGTAAAACAAATTAAATAACATACCCCACTAAGTTTTTTTTGTTAAGTAACGCAAGTAAAATAAGATGCGCCATT
>JANPDZ010000643.1:0-3337 GCA_031431735.1 Acidobacteriota bacterium
CTCACCGCGCCAAACGTGGACAGCGTTAATACTTTCGAGAAACCAAACACGGTCATGCCCAAACCTATTTCAGCAAAGGCAAACAACGGTAAACTAATTTTGAATCTGGAACCAAAGTCAGTGACCGTGGTTTCGGTCGAGTAATAGTTTTGGGATATTCGCGGTAATCGCCGAGTTTCGTTTTAAGTTACGGCGTATTCCGTATATTTCCGTAATTCCGGCGCGTGAAAAGCCAGCACAATATCGCTTTTCGGAACGCCTTCGCGCTCTAAATCGGTCGCAATTCCGTCTTCCGTGCCGTCGTGTTGGATATAAATTTTGTCGTTAATGATGTCTATGTGAATGTTGATGCCGTGAATCCGTCCGCGACTGTTCCAACCGACGCTGTAAAGCATATAAGAATCTTTTTCGCGGTCAAACATTGTCCGTGATTCGATTTCGCCATAAGCGTATGGAATCGCTGCGTATTCATTGATAATTTTTTCAACGATGTTTCGATATGTTTCTAATTTATCCATCGCACAATCACCTCTTTCGATTCATTAAAAACTATGATCTTTAAGTCTTCGGCTTCAATCAATTCTATCACGTCCGGGTGAAGAAAAAGTTTGTTATAAATTTTCTCGCCGACTGCCAAGAACAATTCGCGTTCCGCGTCTTCTCTCCGCATCGCAAACCGATAAATGATAAATTGCCCGACGGCTTTTTCAAATTCGCTCAGGTTCGATTTACCGATAAAACTTTTGACTTCAACCGCAATTTTCCGTCCTTCTTTTTCCGCAACAAAAACCTCGTCGGCGATAATATCAATAAAGGCGCGTGTGCCGCCCCACGGAAGTTGCAGATTTTCAGCCGTAATCCGCCAACCATCTTTGATCAGCGCATTTTTAACTGTATCGTGATAAATATCTTTCGCGGGCATCTTCGTGATTTTCGATTTCAGATTTGCGATTTGCGATTTTTACTTTCTAAATAACCTTCGATTGTATCTTTCGCCATCGCGTAGGCTTCATCGAGCGTGTCGCCTTCGGTCACAAGTCCGGGCAAAGCGGGACAAGTTACCAAATAGCCGTCAGGCTCATTCGGCTCAAGCAAAATCGTAAAACTGTATTCGCCAATTTGAATCGGAGTTTGTTGCATAAAATTTTTAATCTTCTATTTCTATATCGATTGCGGTAGATTTCCCTGTTTTTGAGTCTTCTGTGATTTTGTATGAAACTAACCTTCCTGTTAAATCTATAAAATTTAACTGTTTATTCTGAGATGAATGAAAGAAAATATTCTCTGGTTTTCTAAATATAAATCCATACCGCTGACCATTTCTGTCAATTGAGGCTTTTACGACTTTTCCAGTATGTCTGGGTTTGTGCGTTTCTAATACTACTTTCGGTGAATTTACAGGAAAAGCCTTTCGTGTTTCTTTTAATAGTAAGTCTGTAAAACTAGGGACATCTTTCATACCATCTATACCTCGATGCAGTTCGTTAACCCATATATTTCTACAGCTATTAAATATATCCACCAAGTCTGAGAATCTTTTCAAAAGATTCTCTTTATCTTTTGTAAAATCAAGAATACGTTGTGAATGCTCATCAGTGCTTTTTTCAGAATTCAATTTTGGACGAAAACCAGATATTGACTCACGAAACATCATAAGCAAATGTGCTTTAAATGAAGCAATATTTCTGGTCAGACTTTCTTCCCTGAAAAACTTTTCTAAATAATAAAAAGAAAGGGCAACTGTGAAATATGGTAAAAACGATTGTTGCTCTTGATAAATTTTATTTTGATAATCTCGAAGTAATATAGATTCATGCCGATGTGAAACATGAGGAAGGTCTAAAAACATTCCAATAAAGTATTGTGTGAGCACTCTCAAATTGATTTTTTGAGTTTGTTTTACAGTTGGATTATGATTGTATTGTTTCGATCTTCTTTCATAGTATATCTTTTCATAGTCTGGAGAAATTGCATTAAAAAATTGTTCTAAGTCTTTATGAAATTTTTTAGTAGCTTCAAATGCCTCGTCCAAAACTATGTTTTGTCTATTTGTTCCTCTAACTATCTCATTTGAAATATCGATGTTGTCTGTTGAAATAAACTTTACTGTTAGAGGAACTTTTGAAACATCAAGTCCTTTTTCATTCGCATAAAAAATCACATGACTCGTCTGACAACCATTTACGACTTGAGGATTTTTGATAGTTAATTTTGTGTTATTTTGTATAAATTCATCACAAACCACTGTAATTCCATTGTTAAGTAAGATAAATTTTGCAGGTTGGTCTTGAATTGTATCTTCTATTTCAGAATTAACAATATTTTCTCCTTGGTAATCCCGAACATTGTCATCAAACAGAGACTTTCTGATTATGTCTTCGTCGGTTTTGAGCAATTTAAGGTATTCATCCGCATAACATAATGCAATACAAGAGTTGCTTACACCATTTACTTCGGTGAGAGGCATTACATGTCTAGTATTAATAGTTTCTTGAAAAGTGCTTTCAATGCTATCACATATACTTTTTAAACTTTCACTGTCAACAAAATGCGTCTCAGTTTCATCGAATGCATTGAGAGAGGAAATATCATTTTTAAAATGTTCATAAACACCAACTAAGTCAGGAGCATTTCGCCACCTACCCATCGCCACATAATAACAACGCACTAACGGATTTTTTTCCCACATGATTACTATATTATCCGATAGCAAGTATTCTTTAAGCTCAACGAAAAACTTAACTTTTTCATTCATTGGAAAATGATGAGTATCAGATAAAAAATCACGCACTCCATCAACAAAATTATTAAGTTCCCCTTTATTAAAATGAGCCTTAAATTTAGACTGAATGAAGATAAACTCTACCACTGCACGTTTGTATCTTTTCAAAATGTCGTCAATATCAGTCTTACTTCTAACAATTATACCATTCAGTTTAATTGCAATGCCGTCTATTCCCATATCACTTTCACCACCGACACAAACACATTCAAGAAGTTCTGAGTCAGCATTAAAAGCATCAGGTTGATGGACACTTAGAATCGAATAATTTACAAATCTCTCAAACGCCAAACCATCTGCAATATTGTTAAGTTCTAGAGAATCCCTAAATTTATTAAATCGCGCTTTAATTATTGGTTCTACTTGCATAAATTTATTGTTTTGAAAAATAGAGAAATGACATTTTAGTTAATTACTCGACTTTAGATAAAGTAGCGGACTTTTACAAAAAGATAAAGTAGCTGACTTTTACAAATCAGCTACTACTAAGGCATTCTTGAATGTATGCCAAAAAAAGCCTTAGTGAGGCACATTTTACACCAATCAGAGATTTTC
>JANPDZ010000644.1:0-9518 GCA_031431735.1 Acidobacteriota bacterium
CGGAAGAATTGGCGGAAAAGCTGAAAATCGCCCAAGTTGCGATAGATTTTTCGTCTGCCGAAGCAGTAAAAAGAAACGTCGAAGCGTGTCTTGTGGCAGAGATTCCGCTTGTCGAAGGCACGACCGCGTGGAACGCTGAAAAAGACGCGATCAAAAATCTGGTTGAAGAAAAGCAAGGCGCGTTTGTTTTTGGCGCAAATTTTTCGGTCGGCGTCAATTTGTTTTACCGGATCACTGATTTCGCGTCGGAGCTTTTTGCAAAATTCGATGATTATGAAGCGTTTATCGAAGAACGCCATCATTCACGCAAACGGGACGCGCCTTCGGGGACGGCTTTGAAACTAAAAGAAACGGTCGCCAAACATATTCCGAAAGATTTCAGCGTGGCGGCAACCCGCGCCGGAAATATTCCCGGCACGCATATTGTCGGCTTTGACGGAAATGCCGACACTGTCGAACTCACGCACACCGCCCGTTCACGCGAAGGTTTTGCGTCAGGCGCGATCCTCGCGGCGGAATGGATCGTCGGGCGGCAAGGTTTTTATGAATTTACCGAAGTAATGGACGAGATTATTGAGGGATGAGGGATGAGGGATGAGGGATGAATAATTATCCTTCGCCGATTCATACAGCGGCGACCATATTTGATTTTGACTTTATGAAACCGAGAATAAAGATCTGTTGTATTTCTTCGATTGAAGAAGCAAATTTAGCAATTGCGTGCGGCGCGTCGGCACTCGGATTGGTCGGGAAAATGCCGTCGGGTCCGGGCGTGATTTCGGATGAGGTAATTTTTGAAATCACTAAAGCCGTGCCGCCGCCGATCGCGACTTTTCTTTTGACGAGCGAAACGCAATCCTCAGACATTATCGCGCATTACAAACGCGTGCAGACGAATACGATTCAGATCGTTGACGAATTGTCTAACCGAACGTATCACGAAATCCGCGCCGCTTTGCCAAGTGTCAAACTCGTGCAGGTGATTCACGTTTTGGACGAAAGATCAGTAACGGAAGCCGGCGAATTGGCCGCATCGGTTGACGCGATCTTGCTCGATTCGGGCAATCCGAATCTGGCTGTCAAAGAGCTTGGCGGAACGGGCCGGGTTCATAATTGGGATGTAAGCCGTCGGATCGTCGAAACCTGTGGCAAACCTGTTTTTCTCGCGGGCGGCATCAACGCGGAAAACGTCCGCGAAGCCTTTGAAAAGGTTCAGCCTTTCGGTTTTGATCTTTGTTCGAGCGTTCGGACTGATGGACGGCTCGATCGGGCGAAACTTGAAAGATTTTTTAGCGAGATTGAAAAGCTGTAAAGATTGAAAAGCTGTAAAAAAGAAGAAATGGGACGCGGACAAACACGGATTTAACGGATTTGCGCGGATTAATTTTTAAATCTTATCCGCGCAAATCCGCTAAATCAGCGCAATCCGCGTCCTATTTCTTTGCCTTTAGCGATGATTGTCAATAAAATCCGAAGGGTCGAGCCAGCCTTTTCGATCTGCCGAATAGCCGCCGCCCGCCTGATTCCACATCGGACAATTTTCAGTCCGAAGTTCGAGATGCAGATGGCATAAATATTTGCCTTCGGCATTGCCGACTTCGCCGATCTGTTCCCGAAATTTTACTTCGCCCGAAGTTTTTAAGATCTTCCGCAGATGTCCGTAAAGCGATTGAATGCGCGTTCCGTCTGTTAATTCGTGTTCGATAATAACGATATTTCCCCAACCGATTCCGGCGTTTTCGGCATACACGACGCGTCCGTCAGCGATTGCATAGACGCTTTCGCCGCAATCCGTATTGCCGCCTGAATTTTTGTTCCAATCTTCGCCGAGATGATCGTTCGCGCCGAAATCGAGCGCGTTATACCATTCGTCCTTTTTGTCTTTCGCCGCAGTTAAAGTTTCAGTTTTGCCAACCGGATAAGCAAATTTGTTTGCGATAATTTTCGGCACGGACGGCGGTGTCGGAGTCGGTTTTGGCGTTTGAGTATTGGCAATATTGCCACAGGCAAATTGCAAACCAGCGAAAAGAAATATAATGACGGCGAAACTTATAGATTTCATAAAAATTTCTGACAGCGGATTTTGTAACTCTGCAATTATGAATCTATAATTGCACTTTGTTCAAGAAAAAAATGTCCTGAGTTCCGCCTTTAGGCGGCTTCACGATGACGAAGAAAAGCCGCCTAAAGGCGGGACTCAAAACTATTTGGTTAAATTTATGACGATAAAACTCGATTGGATGCGCGGTTGCGGAACTGCTTTGGTGACGCCGTTTCATAAAGACGGCTCGGTTGATGACGAATGTTTCAAAAAATTGATTGAACGCCAGATAAAAAATGGCGTGAAATTACTGATTCCGTGCGGCACGACCGGCGAAGCCGCGACGATGTCGGGCGAGGAAAAAATTCACGTTATCAAAATGTGCATCGAGGTCGCGCATCGGCATAAAGCGAAAGTCATCGCCGGAACGGGCAGCAACAACACGGCGGCAACGATTGAAATGACGCGAAAAGTTCGGACGCTCGGCGCCGACGGTGCGCTCGTTGTTGCGCCGTATTACAACCGACCGACGCAGGACGGAATGCTCGCGCATTTCGGCGAGATCGCCAAATCGGTCAAAAAGTTTCCGATTATGCTCTACAATGTGCCTTCGCGCACCGCGTCGAATATTTCCGCCGAAACTTGTGTGAAATTAGCGGAAAAATACGAAAACATCGTCGCGATCAAAGAAGCGTCGGGCAATTTTTCGCAAGTGATGCAGATCATCAAGAATCGCCCGAAAAATTTCGCCGTTTTTTCAGGCGATGATGCGACGACTTTGCCTTTAATTAGTCTTGGCGCGGACGGACTCGTTTCGGTTTGTTCGAACGAAATTCCCGATCTGACTTCAAAAATGGTCGAAAAAGCCCTTGACGGCGCGTGGACTGCCGCTAGAAAACTTCATTACAAAATTCTGCCGCTGATGGAAGCGAATTTTATCGAAGCGAGCCCTGCACCGTGCAAATTCGTGATGAAGGAAATGAATCTTTTGGAAGAAAATCTGCGCTTGCCGCTCGTGCCCGTGACCGAACCGACGCAGAAGAAATTAAAAGAGATTTTGAAAAGTTTTGAGTTCAAACTTTAGTTTGTGCCGCCGCGCTTCGCTGGCGGGCACACGCTGAAGCGTGAACTCAGAACATCAGGAAACTTAAAAAACAGACTACTTAGTAGAGCAATTTTTAAGTTTTCTGGTATTTTGAGGTTACGCTGGCGGATTTCTTTCTTCGTTTAGAGTCCACGCTTTAGCGTGTGCCCGCCAGCGAAGCGCGGCGGGCAAGCAAACTAAAGTTTGGACTCTGAACGAAGACAAAACAGCAGATAATTTAAAAATTGCTCTACTTAGTAATCTCAATATGACAATTCTGACAACCTATCTTCAACGAATGAGCGAAATTCGCCGCACGGGTTCAGCCGTTAAAGAAACCTCATTTTACGGAACGCTCGAAAATCTTTTTAACGAAATCGGCAAGGAATTAAAGCCGCGAGTTCGGTGCGTTATCAATCTGCAAAATCGCGGCGGCGGAATTCCCGACGGCGGATTTTTTACGCCGAATCAGTTTCAAAAACAATCGCACGAGATTTTAAAAGGTCAACTTCCCGAACGCGGGTGCATCGAAATAAAATCCACAAGCGAATCGGTTGAAAAAACCGCCGAAAGCGAACAGGTGGCGAAATATCTGAGAACTTACCGGCAAGTTTTGGTGACGAATTACCGCGATTTTCTGCTTGTGGTTTTGGATGAAAATAACCAAAAGCAAAAATTAGAGCGTTACAAATTAGCCGAAGATGAGAAGGATTTTTGGCAAAAAGCCGATAACGAAAGCGAAACCGTCAAACTTCACGAAGCCAGATTTATCGAATTTCTCAAGCGTGTGATGCTTCACGCCGCGCCGATTTCCAAACCCGAAGATGTCGCGTGGTTTTTGGCTTCCTACGCCCGTGATGCGAAAGCGCGAATCGAACATTCCGATATTTCCGCGCTTGAAACGATTCGCAAGGCTTTGGAAGATTCGCTCGGAATCAAATTTGAAGGCGAAAAAGGCGAAAAGTTTTTTCGTTCAACGCTGGTGCAAACGCTTTTTTACGGCGTTTTTTCGGCTTGGGTTTTGTGGCACAAACGCCATGCGGGAGGGATGAGGGATGAGAGCAGAGGTGCGGGAGGGATGAGGGATGAGGGCAGAGGGATGAATAAGAATTCTCAATCAGAGAGGGATTTTTTCATCCCTCATCCCTCATCCCTCATCCCTTTTAATCCTCATCCCTCATCCCTCATCCCTTTTAATTGGCGCACCGCCGTTTGGGAACTTCGCGTGCCAATGATTTCGGTGCTTTTTGAGCAAATTGCGACACCTTCAAATTTGAAACAACTTGATTTGGTTGAAGTTTTGGATTGGACGGCAAGCGTTTTGAATCGCGTTGTGCGCGAGGAATTTTTCCAACGCTTTTCAGAAGACCACGCCGTGCAGTATTTTTACGAACCGTTTTTGCAGGCATTTGATCCCGAACTGCGCAAGGAACTCGGCGTTTGGTACACGCCGCAGGAAATCGTTAAATATATGGTCGAGCGCGTCAACCAAGTTTTGATTGACGAACTCGATTTGCCCGACGGTTTGGCGGATGAATCGGTTTATGTGCTCGATCCGGCTTGCGGAACGGGCGCGTATTTGGTCGAAGTTTTGCGCAGAATAAATCAAACTTTGGTTGAAAAAGGCGAAGACGTGACACGCGGACAAAAGCTCAAAAAAGCCGTTCAATCGCGGGTTTTCGGATTCGAGATTTTGCCCGCGCCGTTTGTCGTTTCGCATTTGCAAATCGGGCTTTTGTTTGAACAATTCGGCATCGGGCTAAGCGATGAAAAACGCGAACGCGCCGGAGTTTTTCTGACCAACAGCCTGACGGGTTGGGACGAACATCCGAAAACCAAACTGCCTTTTCCCGAATTTGAAGAAGAACGGAGCCGCGCCGACCAAGTAAAAAAAGAAGCGAAGATTTTGGTGATTATCGGCAATCCGCCGTATAACGCTTTTGCGGGTGTCAGCGGCGAAGAAGAACAAGGTTTGGTTGAACCGTATAAAGAAGGTTTGATTGCAAATTGGGGCATCAAAAAGTTTAATCTTGACGATTTGTATGTTCGCTTTTTCCGTCTTGCTGAAAGACGAATTGCCGAAAAAACTCATAAAGGAATTGTTTGTTTTATCTCGAATTATTCGTGGACGAGCGAGCCGTCTTTTGTCGTGATGCGTGAGAAAATGCTCAAATCGTTTGACAAAATTTGGGTTGAAAATATGCACGGCAACCGCAAAATCAGCGAATACGCTCCGGACGGGAAAACGAGCGAAACAGTTTTTGCCTTGAAAGGTTTTTCGGTTGGAATTCAGCAAGGCGTAACGATTTCAACGCTTGTCCGAAGCGAAAATCATACAGACGGTGAAACGCTTGCAAAGGTTTTTTATCGAGATGATTTGAACGAAGCCAAAGCCGATGAACGCCGAAAACATTTGCTGAATACGCTCGAAGAAACCGATTTTCAAGAGAATTACGAAGAAACCACGCCAGAAAAATTTAATCGTTTCACTCTTCGTTCAAGTGTAATTTCAAAAGATTATCAAACTTGGATAAAACTAGATGATTTATCAATTGTGAAACCATTTGCAGGACTGTCTGAAGATAGAAAAAAATCGCTTATAGGAATAGATAAACAGCCCTTAGAGTTACGAATGAAAATGTATTTTGATAAAAACGTAACTTGGGAAGAACTAAGCTCATTAAGAACTTGTTTGACTACTGATGTTCCGCGATTTGATGCAAAAAAAGCAAGAATTAATTTGCTTGAAAAAGAAAGTTTTAATTCTGCTCGGTTGCTTCCTTATGTAATGAGACCTTTCGATACTCAATGGTGTTATTATTCGCCAGTTCGTCCCCTTTGGCGAGAACCTAGACCAGCATATTGGAATAGCTATGAAGTTGGAACGGAATCAATAGTAACAAGATTCAAATCAGCAAAAGACCCAGAAGGAACGCCTCTGTTTGTTGCATCTTCATTATGCGATTATCACGCTATGCCGCCAAATTCATCGGTTATTCCTTTCCGTTTGCGTGTTTCGGACTCAAAGAAAAACGAAAATCAAAACAATTTATTCAGCGAAGTGAAAGAAGAAACGCGGGCGAATCTTTCCGAATTTGCCCGAAAATATTTGGAAAGTCTTGGTTTTACGGAAATTGACAACGGAGAAATTAAAGAAATTCCGCCTAAAGGCGGAACTACAAACGTCGCTTCGTTGACGGAAAAACCGCCTGAAGGCGGGACTACAAACGTTGCTTCGTTGATTTGGTATCACGCTTTGGCAATCGGTTACGCTTCGGAATATCTGACCGAAAATGCTGACGGAATCCGCCAGGATTTTCCGCGAATTCCATTGCCAAAAGCTAAAGACGATTTAATTCAATCGGCGACACTTGGCAAAAAAATCGCCGCGATTCTCGATACCGAAAAACAGGTTGCGGGCGTCACGGTCGGCAAAATTGATGAGCGTTTGCGAAGCATCGGAGTCGCCGCGCACGCCGAAGGCAAACAGTTTCAAGACGACGATTTTGCGGTCACGGCAGGTTGGGGACACACCGGAAAAGACGGCGTGACGATGCCCGCCAAAGGCAAATACAACATCCGCGAAGCCGAGATAAAATCATTAGGAGAAACAACTTACGACATTTTTATCAACGATGTCGCGTATTGGCGAAACGTGCCGGAAAAAGTCTGGCAATTTTACATCGGCGGTTATCAGGTCATCAAAAAATGGTTGAGCTACCGCGAAAGCAAACTTCTCGGCAGACCGCTCAGTTTGGATGAAATCACCGAAGTTACCAATATGATCCGGCGAATTTCGGCTATAATATTGCTCGAAAACGATTTGAACGAAAATTATCGAAAAATTAAAAAGGATTTTTATAAAATTTGACAAATTGAAACAGCAAATCGTCGCTTGACAGGCGACAAATTCAATAGCGTTGGGAGAATCCCAACGTGAATATCGGAAACCGTTTCTGTCCCTGAAAGGGACAAATTCGCCGGGCAATTGTTCGTCCCTTTCAGGGACGCGGTTCTCTTGCGTTGCTAACGTCGGGTTGCACCCGACGCTATTAAATTGGTCGCTTTCAGCGACAAACAAAAATGAATTTACAAGAAAAGATCGAACAATTATCAATAACTATTAAACCGCAGTCAAAAAACTTCTCTGATTTGGTTTCTCTTGGATTGCATCAATTGGTAGCAATTCGTTTGCGTTCAAACCCGACACTTCTCGAAAAAGCTAAGTCTAATTTGCAGAATTGGTTAGAAAAAACTCCAAACGTCAAGGCTTGGCTGGAATGGAAAACAATTTTGGAAACCGGAAGTCTTGAAACTGTCTTGGAAATACTAACGGCTGAAACCGAAGAAGGGCAAAGATTGCGTTCTTCATCGCCGTTTGTCGGACTTATCACGGCTCAGGAAAGAAAAGCGATAATCGAATATTGTGAGAAAGCAAAACCTTTTTGAATTAACTTCGGAAGTGCGAAAAGTCACCAGGGAATTGCCGATAATTGTTGGCTCTCAAGCCATTTTTGCGCTTACGGATTTTCCGCCCGAAATTGTCCGAAGGTCGGTTGAGTGCGATTATTTACTGCTGAAAAAACTGTCAGAACTACGCCCAAACCTGACTGAAAAACTTGGAATTTTCAGCAATTATCAACAGCAAACGGGATTTTACGCAGACATTTTGGGCTTGGCGACGGTTGTTTTGCCTGACGGTTGGGAAAAAAGACTGGTCGAATTAAAAAACGAAGATGGCGAAATAATTGCATTTTGCGTAGAAATTCACGATGTTGCGGTCAGTAAATTGATGGCAGGACGCGAAAAAGATTTTGAGTTCTTAGAGGTTGCCTTTCAATCTGACTACTTGGAAATCGAAACTTTTATTGAGCGCACAAAATTGATTTTAAGTTCGCCGTCTTCAGAAGCGTTGACGCCGCGTTTGCAAAAACTAATCGAAAAGTTTGAGAAAGAAACAAGTTTGCGTAAAATTACAAACCAAATCCGTGAACTTGAACGTAAAATAAAAGTCATATGACATTACAAGAAAAAATCGAACAATTATTTACCAAAGCGGAATTTTCGACAGATGACCGCGCAATTTTTGAAGAATTCAAAGCGGCTTTGCGGCGCGGCAAAATCCGTTCGGCGGAAAAGGACGCAGATGGGAATTGGAACGCAAACGCTTGGGTCAAACGCGGAATTCTGTTGGGATTCAAGATGGGCAAGATGGTCGAAATGTCGAAAGACACGGAAACTTTCAAGTTTTTCGACAAGGAAACGTATCCGCTCCGACCGATGACGCTCGAAGATAAAATCCGCATCGTTCCCGGCGGTTCGACGATTCGTGATGGTTCGTTTGTTGCCCAAAATGTCGTGCTGATGCCGCCGTGCTATGTCAATGTCGGAGCGTATGTTGACGAAGGCACGATGATTGATTCGCACGCTTTGGTCGGCAGTTGCGCGCAAGTCGGCAAGCGCGTTCACATCTCGGCGGCGGCGCAGATCGGCGGCGTGCTTGAACCCGTCAACGCCAATCCCGTTGTGATCGAAGATGATTGTTTGATCGGCGGTAACACGGGCGTTTACGAAGGCGTGATTGTCCGCGAAAAAGTTGTCCTGGCTTCGGGCGTGATTCTGACGCGCTCAACTCCGGTTTTCGATTTGGTCAACGGGACAATTATCAAATCAACCGCAGAAAAAACTCTCGAAATTCCCGCCGGAGCCGTCGTCGTGCAAGGTTCGCGGGCAATAACAAGCGGTTTCGGCAAGGAAAACGGTCTTTCGCTTTACGCGCCGATCATCGTCAAATACCGCGACGAAAAAACGGATGCTTCGACGAAATTAGAAGATTATTTGCGCTGAAAATGTTGGCTTGATTAATTATGAATACGAAATTTGCGGTTTGTATAGAAAATAAAGGTTTTGAAGCATCGTTGGAAGTTGGGAAATTATATGAAATTGTTGCCGACGCGGAAGCCGAAAGCGATGATATGATTCGCGTCATTGACGAAGACGGCGAAGATTATTTGTTTGAAGCGAAGATTTTTTATCCGCTTGTGATTCCGGCGGATTTGGCGGTCGCTTTGCACGAAAGGATTTGACGAAAAAGGAGTTTGAGATGAGTATAAAAGTTTCACAAATGACGGTTGAAGATTTGCGCCAAGTGGTTGATGAAATGGTTGAAGAAAAATTGGCGGTTTTATTCAAAGACGCGGAAGACGATTTGGAATTTACCGATGAACTAAAAGAAATTCTTGCCCGCCAAACTGAACGGATTAAACGAGGCGACCGCGGCGAATCGCTTGAAGATGTTGTTGCCCGACTTGGTTTGGATTAACTATGTATGAAATCCGTTTGTTTGAAGAAGCAAAGCGCAATCTTGAACGGCTTGATAAAACAATTGCGCGT
>JANPDZ010000645.1:0-2146 GCA_031431735.1 Acidobacteriota bacterium
AAGCAAACACGACGACCTTGCCGAAGAACTGCGGCACATCACCGAATTTTACAGTTTGCGCCGCTGATAGGAAAGTCTTGAATCCATCGGTCAACACATCAAACAATCGGCTCAGCACAAGCGACGATTATACTTTCGACAATTCGGGCAACACAACCAAAGACGCGCAAAGTAGAAAGTTCACCTACGACGGCGAAAACAAACAAATCAAAGTCGAAACAGTTAATTCGGGCGGAACTGTGACGGGAACGCTCGGTGAATATTTTTACGACGGCGACGGCAAACGAGTGAAAAAGGTATCGGCGACAGAAACAACGATTTTCGTCTATGACGCATCAGGTCAAATGGTCGCGGAATATTCAACCCAACTTGCGACAACGCCGCAAGTCAGCTATTTGACAACCGATCATCTCGGAAGTCCACGAATCAATACCAACGAAAACGGAGCAGTGACGGCAAGGCACGATTATCAGCCGTTCGGAGAGGAGATTACGACAAGTCAGAGAATAACTGATTTGGGCTATAATTTGGATGAGATCAGAAAGAAATTTACCTCGTATGAACGTGATAATGAAATTGACCTAGATTTTGCTCAGGCGAGATATTTTAATTCAATAAATGGACGTTATATTACCGTTGATCCTTACAATATTATTTTTGAGAGACAAATTGAAAAGGATGGAACTAAAGCGGCAACTAAACTGTTGAAATACATTAGCATCCCCCAACATTGGAATAAATATATATATGTAACAAATAATCCTTTAAAGTATGTTGATCCTACTGGCGAAATACTAAGACTCAATGGCTCCAAATCAGATAATGAACAAATTTACGGGCTATTGCAAAAAATGGTCGGAGAAAAAGGAGCTAAGAACCTTTCTTATACAGTAGAAGAAGATGGATCATGGACTATTAATTACAAAGATGAGCGCGGAGGGCTTGCTATTGGTGGAGAATTTGGAGTAGCACTTGAGAATATAATAGATTCTTCAACAATCGTTTCTTTAAGGATAACAGATAATTTAGTCGAAGATACAGGTTTTGGAAAAAAAGTAGATTTAGCCTCGGCTGGGTATAATGGAGGATATACTGGTTTGGGTGAAAGCGGGGCAACAATTAATATTATTATTCACAGGAATGTTGTAAATATGGCAAATGAAGCTTTTAGTGATACCAACTTTATAGGGACTGACCGGAAAATATTAAAAATGTCATTTACAGCAGCTATAGCCCATGAATTAGGACATGCTTGGGGAGCCATACAGGACAATGACGTTCAAGAAGCCAGTAAGCGATGGGTCTCCACTTCCGATATAAGAGATAGAAATAATGATAGAGCTGTCCGATTAGAGAATGTTGAAAGACAGCGATTAGGTATGCCGCTTAGATACCAACATAATCCGTAAGTTGGTAATCTTCCTGAGAGGATCAAATGAAATACATTAAAAGAAATTATATTGTTTATGGACTAATCATTGCTTTTATTATTTTTGGCGGAATTAATCTTTACCAATACATAAAACTTGTAAATCTCTCTCTTTACAAGGGAGATGAGATTTGTGGGTTTCCCTTCACAATGTATGAATTTTATATATCATTTAACATTGGTAACATATTATTGCAGGGAGTTATGGCAAACATCCTTTTTGCAGTTGCTGTTGGGTATATAATAGGATTTTTTATTTCCTTACTAATGCGAATCAGGAGTTGAAAATTTCTGATGTTGAAAACAAAGGGTTTATGTCAACGGATTTGAACCCAAAATTAAAATTAGGCTTGTAAGTCGTTGATTTGTAATGCCCAATTTCAGCTACTGATTCGCATTTTAAGAATTTCGCTACCGAAGACCCTTACAATGAGCAACACGGCATCAAGGTTCAAACCCGTTATCAAACGGGCAATCCGTATAGTTATCAGCTAACTTCAAATCCATACCGGGCGGCAACTTCGACAGCGGCAACGAATGAAGAATCAATGGGCTGGACACGCTCGAAATCAATCAATACGGGCAAACATTCGGAAGTCGAAACCTTTACAGGTGCAACGCTTCCTTACCCATTTCTGACATCAGGCGACAACACAACATCAACGGGCAAAGTTCAAACCGATATTGATGCCGAAAGAACGCTCGTCACCGACCAAT